>NZ_LGDO01000195.1:0-66205 GCF_001279805.1 Streptomyces sp. XY431 | reverse complement strand
GGGGTGGGACGGTGGGCGAGGGTGGGCCTCCCGGCCGGACGGTGGTCCCGCCCGGCGGCGCGGATCCGAGGCCCACCGGCCCCGTCCACCGGCCCCGTCCACCGGCACCGACCCTGACGCACCGTCACCAACTCACCGCCGTACCCTTGCCGAGGAACTCCGGGCCCGGATGTCCATCAGCCCACCGGGGGACATCCCCGGTCCTGTCGAGAGGAACGTCCGATGACCGCCACCGCCTCGCCGAGTGAAGTCCTGCACCAGTTCGTCCAGTTGATGGGCAAGGGCCCCGACCTGGCGGTGGTCGACCTGGTCACCGCCGATGCCGTCTTCGAACTGCCCTACCTGACACCCGGCGTGCCGCCGCAGCAGCCGGGCCGGGAGGCCTTCCTCACCCACCTCCAGCGGGGAGCCGCGATACAGCGCTTCGACGCGGTCGACCACATCGAGGTGTACGGCACGACCGATCCCGAACTCGCCGTCGCCGAGTACCGGCTGCACGGCGAGGTGCTGGCCACGGGCAAGCGCTACACCCTCGACTCGGTGATGTTCGCCCGGGTCCGGGGCGGCCTGATCACCTGGTCCCGGGTGTACACCAACCCCCTGGACGGCGCGGTCGCCTTCGGCGCCGTCGAGCGGCTGCTCGGCGCCCTCCGCCCGGCGGAGTAGTCCGGCCGGCGGAGGGCGCACCCCTCGGCGGCGGGGCGGCCCGGCGGCCCGCCACCGCGGGGCCCCGCCGCCCGTCCACCGCCGCCCGTCCACCGCACATGGGGTCGTTCGGCCCTGGGGCCGACTCGGGTCGCAGGGGATGATGCGGTGGACCCGGCGTGTGGTGTGCCGGACAGGGAGAGGGTGGAGTCGCGAGATGGCGAGCGAGACGACCGGTGCCGCCGCGCCGGCGCCGGTCAGGGTGTTCCTGCTGGACGACCACGAGGTGGTGCGCCGAGGGGTGCACGACCTGCTGGACGGCGAACCCGACCTGGAGGTGGTCGGCGAGGCCGCCACCGCCGAGCAGGCCCTGGTCCGGGTCCCGGCGCTGCGCCCCGACGTCGCCGTGCTGGACGTGCGCCTCGGTGACGGCGACGGTGTGGCCGTCTGCCGCGAACTGCGCTCCAGGATGCCCGACCTGGCCTGTCTGATGCTGACCTCCTTCGACGACGAGGAGGCACTGCTCGACGCCGTGATGGCGGGCGCGGCCGGCTATGTGCTGAAGCAGATCAGCGGCACCGACCTGGTCACCGCCGTCCGGACCGTCGCCTCCGGCCGCTCGATGCTCGACCCGGGCGCCGCGACCCGCCTGCTCAACCGTCTGCGCAGCGAGGCCCAGCCCGAGCGGCCGGCCACGGGCGGACCGGAGCTGACCGCCCGCGAGCAGGAGGTGCTCGCGCTGATCGGCGAGGGTCTGACGAATCGTCAGATCGGTGAACGGCTCTACCTCGCCGAGAAGACGGTCAAGAACCACGTGTCCCGGTTGCTCGCCAAGCTGGGTGTGGAGCGACGCGTCCAGGCCGCGCTGATCGCGACCGAGCTGCGCCGGTCGGCGGCCGCCGAGCGGGTCCCGGAGCGGTCGGCCCACCATGCGCGCGTCCTCGGCCACGGCTCGCGCGGCTGACGGCTCGCGTGCTGACGGCTCGCGCGCTGACGGCGGCCCCGGGCCGGACGGGCGTGCGCGCTGACGGCGGCCCCGGGCCGGACGGGCATGCGCGCTGACGGCGGCCCCGGGCCGGACGGGCATGCGGGCGGACGCGCGGGAGGGACTCTCGGCGGGACCATCGGCCCTCGCCCCGCCCCCGCCCGGCGGGTGACGATCGCTCGCATGAACGCCGATCGTGAAGCCGCGTCCGTGCAGGTCGAGCCGCCCGTCGGGCGGCGGCCGGGGGGTGCCGGGCCGGGGAGTGCCGGGCCGGGAGGTGCCGGGCCGGGGCCCGGCCTGGACGAGGCCCGTGCGCTGGAACTGTTGCGCCGCACCGGCGTGGGCCGCGTGGTCTACACGGTCGGCGCCCTGCCGGCCGTCCTCCCGGTCCGCTTCCGGCTGGACCCGCTCGGCGGCGTGCTGCTCTCGACGGCGCCCGGCTCCGAACTGGCCCGCGCCGTCGACGGCGCCGTGATCGCCTTCGAGGCCGACGAGGTGGACGGAGCCGACGGTACCGGCTGGTGCGTCACCGTCCTCGGTCGCGCGGAGGTCCGCCGCCCGTCCCCGGCGTCCGGCGCCCGCGCGGAGATCCGCATCGCCCCCGAACTGGTCGTCGGCCGCCACCTGGCCCCCGACGCGGTCTGAGGGTCCGGCCGGGGCGCGCGGCCAGGCGTTCGGAGCAGTCGGCCTCCCGGTCCGCTCGCGCGCGGACGGGCCGCGGTGGACGATCGCCGCATGACAGCCATGCGTACACGAAGTGCCCGTCTCGCGGCCGCGGCCGCTCTCTCCGTCCTGGCCCTGGCTCCGGCGGCCTCGGCGGCCGTCCCCAGTGCCGCCTCCGCGCCCGCGCCCCGGCTGGCCGCCTGCAACGAGGTCGGCACCCGGCAGTCCGGTGACTTCCTGATCCAGACGCGCCTCGAGGCCTCCGGCGGGTTCGTCGGGAGCTACCCCGGCTACACGATCACCAAGGTCGAGGGCGCCACCCTCCTCGGCACCCCGTTGTGCATCACCGTCACCGACGGGGGGCCCGGCACGGACCACGTGTCGGTGACCATGGCCGCCGCGGTCGGCAGGATCACGGTCTTCGCCAAGCGCGCGGCCGCCTGAGTACGGTCCGGGCCGCGCCCGCTACACGCCCAGCGGAGCCTCCCACACCAGACGGGTGCCGCCGTCCTCGGCGGCGTGGAGGTCGAAGGTGCCGCCCGCGCGGTCGGCCCGTTCGGCGAGGTTGCGGAGCCCGCTGCGGCGTCCGGCGGGCGCGATGCCCACGCCGTCGTCCGTCACCGTGAGCGTCACCGTGCCGCCGGCCGCGCGCAGGGCCACCTCCACCCGGCTCGCGCGGGCGTGCCGGGCGGCGTTGCTGAGGGCCTCGCCGAGAACGGCCATCACGTGCTCGGCCAGCTCCTGCGGCACATCGGTGTCGAGCAGCCCCTCCATGCTGAGCCGCGGCGCGAAGCCCAGGGTGGCCCGGGCCTCACCGACGGCGCGGGTGGCGCGGGCGCGCAGGCCCCGGTCGGGTTCGCTGTGGGCGCGCAGGCCGAAGATGGTCGAACGGATGATCTTGATGGTCTCGTCCAGGTCCGCGACCGCCCGGCTCACCCGGTCGGCCGCGCTCCGGCTCTCGATCAGCCGCCCCGCGCTCTGCAGGGTCATACCGGTCGCGAACAGTCGCTGGATCGCCAGGTCGTGGAGGTCCCTGGCGATCCGGTCGCGGTCCTCCAGGAGTGTCAACTGCTCGGCGTCCCGCCGCCGTTCCGCCAGTTCCAGGGCCAGCGCGGCCTGGTCGGCGAAGCCCAGCAACGGGCCCGTCTCCTCGGCCGTGAACGGCGGCTGCCCGTGCGCCCGGGCCAGCAGCAGCACACCGCGCCCGAACCCCCCGCCGGTGCCCAGCGGCACCGCGACGGCCGGACCCAGCCCGGAGAACCGCCCCGGGGGCCCCGCCGGGAACCGCTCGTCGTGCTCCAGCTCGTCACTGGTCGCCGGTGAGCCCGAGGCGTAGGCGGCGCCGGACAGCGTGCCGTCCACCGGCACCGTCACCCCGAGCCGGGCCTCCGCCCGCCCGCCCAGCGCGACCTCCACCGTCAGTTCGGCCGCCCGCTCGCCCGGATCGGCCAACGCCACCGACACATCGGCCAGTTCGGCGCCCGCGATCTCCCGGGCCCGGCGCCCGATCAGCTCCACGACCTCCAGCCGGGGCGCGCCGGAGAGCAGGCTGCGGGTGATCTCGGCGCTCGCCCGCAGCCACCGCTGCTGGCGCTGCGCCTCCTCGTACAGCCGGGCGTTGTCGATGGCGACCCCGGCCGCGACCGCCAGGGTCGAGATGACCGCCTCGTCGTCCGCGTCGAAGTCCAGTCCGCCCCGCTTGTCGGTCAGGTACAGATTGCCGAACACCTCGCCGCGCACCCGGACCGGCACCCCGAGGAAGGTGTGCATCGGTGGGTGGTTCGGCGGGAAGCCCACCGAGGCCGGGTGCTCGGAGAGGGTGGGGCAGCGCAGCGGCCGCGGGTCGCGGATCAGCTCGCCGAGGATGCCCCGGCCGGTCGGCTGCGGGCCGATCGCCTCGATCTCCCGGGGGCTCAGGCCGACCGTCAGGAACTGCGAGAGCGAGTGCCCGTCCGCGCCGATCACCCCGAGTGCCGCGTAGCGGGCGTCGACCAGGTCGGCGGCGGCCTCGACGATCCGGTGCAGCGCCTGGGTGAGGTCCAGTTCGCGGCCGACCGCGAGGACCGCCTCCAGCAGGCTGTGCACCCGGTCCCGGGTGCCGCGCGCCGCGTCGATCCGCCACTGGAGCTCCTCCAGCAGCTCGTCCAGGCGCAGCTGCGGGATCCGCGGGCCGCCGCCGGACGATGCGCGGGGCTGCGGTGCTTCTCCTGCTCGGCCGGACTGCCAGGGCTGGCCGGGGTGTCGCGGCTGCCCCGGGTGGGCGGGGCAGCCGGGCGGCGCGGTGCCGTCCGTCCGTCCGCGCTGCTCTCCGCCGGTGCCCGTCCGCGTGTCCTCCGCGCCGCCCACCGGCGTCCTCCTCGTGTGTTCGTGCTGCTGGTCCGGAACCGCCCGAGGCAGTCCGACAGCCTGACGGACGTATGGTCCGATCAGGTGGTTTGTCGGATTCACGTTAGTGCCGCAGGCACGTGCGGGGGACGCCGGGGTCGGTCACGAGCAGGACGGGAGAGGTGCGTGGCCGTTCGCGCGCCGGTCGGCAGCCACCCCCGCGCCCCCGGCCCCGATCCAGGCCCTACGACCCGGCGGACAGGGCCTTGTGGCCCCTGGCCGCCGAACGGTCCGCCGACCAGGGTGGGGGAGGGCGCCGACGGTGCGTCAGCGCACGCCGAGGGCGCGCGTCCGACAACTGCCCGGTACCCGAAGTGCCACCCGGAAGTGCCCCCGACGGTGCGCCCCGCACCGCGGACCCGCAGCGGAAGGAACACCCATGACGCCCGCAGTCCTGGCCGGAGTCGACGGCTCGCCCGAGAGCACCGTCGCCGCTCACTGGGCCGCCGGGGAGGCGCTGCGGCGGGGCGCCCCGCTGCGGCTGCTGCACGCCTGGCCGTGGCTCACCGACGGGCGCGCCTCGTTCGCCGACCCGGAGGACCTGCCGGTGGCCGCCCAGCGGATGCTGGCCGCCGTGGCGGAGGAGGTCGCCGCCCGGCACCCGGGCCTCACCGTGCAGACCGATGTGGTGCTCGACGCCGCCGTGGACGGCCTGGTCGCGGCCACCGAGGCCACCGAGGACGCGGATCTGCTCGTCCTCGGCTCACGCGGCCTGGGCGGCTTCAAGGGGCTGCTGGTCGGCTCGGTGAGCATGGCGGTCGCGGGCCGCGCGGCCGTCCCGGTCGTGGTGGTCCGGCAACCGGGGCCGGAGACCGGCACGGAGAGCGCCGGGGAGACCGGGGCCGTGCCCGAGGTGGTGGTCGGCGTCGACGCGGGCGCGCCGAGCGACACCGTGCTCGACTTCGCCTTCCGCGAGGCCGAACTGCGTGGCGCCCGCGTCCGCGCCGTGCACGGCTGGAACCTGCCGGCGTCCTTCGCGGTGGTCGGCTTCCTGCCCTCCGGCACCGAGACGGCCCAGCTCCAGGCCGCCGAGGAGAAGGCCCTGGCCGCAGCCCTGGCCGCAGCCCTGGCCGGCCACCGCGCCCGGCACCCGCAGATCGAGGTCGTCGAACAGGCCCGGCTGGGAGCGGCCCGCACCCTCGTCGAGGACACCGAGGGCGCCGCCCTGCTGGTGGTCGGCCGCCGTAGCCGCCCCCACGACCTCGCCCCCCGCCTCGGCCGCACCACCCACGCCGTCCTCCACCACGCCCACCCCCCGATCGCCGTCGTCCCCCACCCCTGAACGCATCGCCGGTGTCGCGGTAGTAGTCGTCGAGGTGGTGGTCCCCCTCCTCGCGCCGGCCGGTGCGTGCTCCTCCGGTCCGATGGCGGGCACGGAGAGTAACGCCGGCCGCCGACAGTGCCGGGGCACCGGCGGCGAAGCGGGCCGTTGGACCCTTTGCGACGGGCGCGGGGGCGGCGCACGCTCGGGGGTATCGGGGCGTGCGGCGATGAGGCAGGGCCCCGGGTGTCGAGGCCAGGAGAGGATCACCATGACCCCATCAGCTCTCACTCCGGCCGACCTGCGGATGCTCGCCGTCGCGGGTGGGGCGGCGCCGTCGCTGCACAACAGCCAGCCGTGGCGCTTCCGGCCGACCCCGGACGGCCGGGGTGTCGAGGTGTACGCCGATCAGGGCCGGGCCGTGCCGCTCGCCGATGCCAGTGGTGCCGCCCTGCACATCGCGGCGGGCGCGGCGCTGTTCAATCTGCGGGTCGCGGGTGCCCGGCTCGGCCGGGCGGCCGCCGTCCGGCTGCTGCCCGATCCGGCGGACCCGCAGCTGCTCGCCGTCCTGGACCTGTCCGGGCCCGCCGGGACGGCCGGTACCGCTGGGACGGGCGGCGCAGGTCCGTTCGGCCGGGACCTCTACCCCGCGATCGCCGAGCGCCGCTCCAGCCGGCGGCCGTTCACCGACCAGGACGTCCCGGAGGCGGTCGCCGCCGAGCTGGTCGCCGCCGCCGGGGAGGAGGGCACGACGCTCGCCGTCCTGGGGGAGGCGGGGGTGCGGCGGGTGCTCGCGGTCACCACGGAGGCCGAGGACCGGATCGCCCACGACCCCGCGCGGCAGGCCGAGACCCACTCCTGGCTCCGGCCGGACGCCGGGGACGACGCGGGCGCACCCGCCGCCGTCGACGGGCTGCCGTACGCGGTGCTCGGCCCGCAGGACCACGACGCCCGGGTGCCGACGCGCGAGTACGCGGGGCGGCCGCCGCACCACGAGGGGCCGGCGCAGCCGTCCGAACGGTTCGAGGCGCTGCCCCGGCTCTGCACGCTGAGCACCCCGGGGGACGGCCCGGCGGACTGGCTGCGGGCAGGGCAGGCGCTGGAGCGGGTCTGGCTGCTGGCCACCGTGCACGGACTGCGGCTGACGGTGTGGCACCAGCCGGTGGAGTGGCCCGACCTGCGCTGGCGCCTGCGCGACCCGGCCGACGGGCCCCGCCACGTCCAGCTGGTGCTGCGGCTGGGTTACGGCCCGGCCGGCGTGGCGACCCCGCGCCGCCCGGTCGAGGACGTGCTGGACCTGTCGGCACGCCCCGGGCCGTCACCGGCGTAGCGGCGCCGGGCCCGGTCGGGGCGGGCCGGGCCGGGCCGGGGCGTGCCGACCGGACGGTCAGGCCTTCAGGTCCGCGAGGTCCTTGATGTCCTGGTAGCCCAGGCCCAACGAGTTGTACAGCCGCACCTGCTCCTCGTTCATGGCGCCGTCCCGGGTCAGCTCCTTGACCTGGGCGTCGGTGAGCGGCGCGGCCGGTCCGTCCGTGCCACCAGCGCCGCCGCCCGCGGCGGCGAGCTCGCCGAAGAGGCCGTTGATGTCCTCGGCGGCGAGTTCGGTGGCGCCGGCGGGCGCCTGGACGGCCGGGGTGTCGTGGCCGAACGCGATCCGGAGCGGCAGCGGCGTGCCGGGACCGGCCTTCTCCTCCAGCTGGGCCAGGTCGAAGGTCACGGCGGACAGCGCGCCGCCGTCGAGGTAGAGGTCCAGCGCCAGCGGGCGGTCCGGCACCTTGGCCGGGGCGGACTTGGGCAGCTTGCCGAGGTTCGGGATGTCCTTGGCGAGCGGCTCGACGGCCTTCAGCAGGTCGTCCGTCAGCTTGCGGGCCGGGGCGGTGACGGTGATCCGGTCCTTGCCGTCCTGCTTGCCCTTGTCCTCGAAGGACAGGTCGCGGGTGAGGATGTCCTTCAGCGAGGCGTTGAGGCTCTCCGCGGCCTTCGGGTCCAGGGTCGGCGCGGGGGTCGCGGCCCCGCCCGCCCCGCCGGTGCCTCCGGTGCCGCCCGTGGCTTCGAGGGCCTTCGCGTCGAAGCTGACCCACTGGCCCTTCAGCGCGTTCCCCAGGGCGGTGGGCAGGCCCTCGGCCAGCCCCTCGACCTCGGCGGCGTTCTCACCGACGAGCTGCGCGAACCCGGCGAGGTCCCCGCGCGCGTAGGACTTGCCGCCGACCTGGCGGAGCTCGGCCAGCGGTGCGCCGCCCTTGCCGGTCAGCGTGTAGGAGGCCGAGACCGACGGGTCGGCGGCCGTTGCGGCGCCGTTGCCGGCACCGGCGCCCTTGGTCGGCCGGATCTCCTTGAGCGGCTTGTCCGCGCTGAAGGCGATCGACAGGCTGACGGCGGCCAGCGCGGCCGCGCTGTCCTTGTCGATCTCCTCACCGGTGGCCGCGCCGAAGGCCTGGATCTGCGCGGGGGTGGCGTCGACCGACAGCTTGGCGCTGAAGGACTTGCCGCTGCCGAAGGTCTCGAAGGCCTTCGACACCTTGTCGGCCGCGTTGAGCTGCTGGACGGTCCCGCACGCGGCGAGGCCGCCGGCGAGGACGGCGCCGCAGGCGGCGGTGGCCAGGGCGGTACGGGCGGACCGGCGTATCACGGTACTGATGGGAGGACTCCTCGGTGCGGGGCAGGGCTGCCGGGCGTGCGACCGCCACCACCCTCCGCGAACGGCGCGACGGCGCGACGGTACGTACGACGGCGCGACGGCGCCACGGGGTGACGGCGTGACACAGGAAAGCACGGACTCCCTGGTCAGAGCATCCGAATTCCCGGCGGCCCCCGGAAGGGCGGTCCACAAACTACCGGGCCCGACCGACAGTCCGTCGGCCGGGCCCGGAGTCCCCGGCCGGGTGGGCCACCGACCCTCGACGCGAGTGGCCCACCCGGTGGGGCCGAGGAGGCGTCGGACGGGGGCCGGGCCTCCTCGGGGTTCAGCTGCGGCGGCCGCCGGGTGGGCGGACCTCCGCCTTGACCCGCAGGGCGGGGCTGTTACGGAAGGTCAGGGTGAACTCCACCCACTGGCCGACCTTCAGAGGGGGTGGATTTATGATCATCAGATCGGCATCCTCCGGGGACATGGCCAGCTCCCCCCGCTCGGGGACCTCAAGGGCCGTGACCGGGGCCCAACTGCCCGCCGCGCCCTGGTGCAGATGCCGCTTCAGGGTCACCTTGCCGCCGAACTCCCAGCTGGCGCCGGTGAGTTCGTCCGGTATGTCGCCGGGGTTGCGGACCGTGAAGAAGGCCGCGGTGGACGGGACCCCGCCCGCCGACGGCAGGAGCAGCCAGCCCGGCCCGACCTCGACCGGGCGCGCGGTGCCGGCGCCGCCGACCGCCGTCCACCCGGACAGCAGCGCCAGCGCCACCGCGGCGGCCCCGACCGGCGGTCCGACCACCTTCAGCCGTTCGACCACCCTCGCCCGCCCGGCCACCCCCGCCCGCCCGACCGTCCGGCCCCCGGCCGCGGACCGTCCGCTCACCACGCCGCACCCGCCGAGCGCCGCGCCCGGGCCGGCCGCGGGGCCCGACCGCCCCCGCGTTCGTCCGCGGTGCCCCGCCCCGGGCGCCAGGTCCGCAGCCGCAGGCTGTTGCCCACCACCAGCAGCGAACTCAGCGACATCGCCACCGCCGCCAGCATCGGATTCAGCAGCCCCACCGCCGCCAGCGGAATCAGCACCACGTTGTAGCCGAACGCCCACACCAGATTGGACCGGATCGTCCCCAGAGTGCGCCGGGCCAGCCGGACGGCGTCCACCACCGCCTCGATGTCCCCGCGCACCAGGGTCAGTCCGGCCGCGCCGATCGCCGCGTCACTGCCCGAGGCGAGCGCCACCCCGAGGTCCGCCGAGGCCAGCGCCACCGCGTCGTTGACCCCGTCGCCGACCACCGCGACCGTCCGGCCGGCGGCCCTCAGCTCGGCCACCACCTCCGCCTTGCGCTCCGGGGAGGCCGAGGCGTGCACCCGTTCGATGCCCAGCTCCTCCGCGACCGCGCGCGCCGCCCCCGGACCGTCGCCGGTCAGCAGCACCGGCTCCAGGCCCATGCCGCGCAGCCGGTGCAGCGCACGCCAACTGCCCGAGCGCAGGGTGTCGCCGACCGCCAGCACGGCCACCGGCAGGCCGTCCAGTTCCACCACCACCGGCGTGCGGCCCGCCGCCGAGGCGTCCGCGAGCGCGGCCGTCAGCTCGGCGGGCAGCGGTTCTGCGGCCTCGTCCGGGCGGACCACCCGCACCCGGATCCCCTCGACCTCGCCGGACACCCCGACCCCGGTGGTGGCCGCGAACCCGGCCACCACCGGAAGGGGGTCGGAGCCGCACCGGGCTCGGGCCGCCCCCACGACAGCCCGCCCGACCGGGTGCTCCGAACGGTGCTCGACGGCTCCGGCGAGCCGCAGCACCCGCTCCTCGTCGACCCCCGCGCCGGCGGCCACGGCCACCGCCGCGAGCTCCATCCGACCGGTGGTCAGGGTGCCGGTCTTGTCCAGCACCACGGTGTCGACCCGGCGCAGGCTCTCCAGCACCTCCGGGCCGCGGACCAGGACGCCCAGCTCGGCGCCCCGCCCGGTCGCCGCCAGCAGCGCGGTCGGAGTCGCCAGGCCCAGCGCGCACGGGCAGGCCACCACCAGCACGGCGACCGCCGCCGTCACCGCCGCCTGCGGGTCGGCGCCCGCCCCCAGCCAGAAGCCGAGCACGCAGACCGCCACCGTCAGCACACAGGGCACGAACACCCCGGCGACGGTGTCCGCCAGCCGCTGCGCCCGCGCCTTGCCGGCCTGGGCGTCCGCCACCAGCGCGGTGATCCGGGCGAGTTGGGTGTCCGCGCCGACCGCAGTCGCCCGCACCACCAGCGCCCCGCCGACGTTCACCGTGGCGCCCGCCACCCGGTCGCCCGGGCCGACCTCCACCGGCACCGACTCGCCGGTCAGCAGACTCAGGTCGAGCGCCGAGCCGCCCTCCACCACCAGGCCGTCGGTGGCCACCCGCTCACCCGGACGGACCACGAACTCCTGCCCCGGCAGCAGCTGTTCGATCGGCAGCAGCCGCTCCTCGCCGCTCCGCGGATCGCGGACGCACACCTGCTTGGCGCCCAGCTCGGCCAGCGCCCGCAGCGCGGAACCGCTGCGCCGCCGCACCCTGCCCTCCAGCAGGCGCCCGGCCAGCACGAACAGCGGCACCCCGACGGCGGCCTCCAGATAGACGTGCGCGGTGCCGCCGCCGTCCGCGGTCAGTGAGAACGGCATCCGCATCCCGATCGCGCCGGCCCCGCCGAACAGCAGCGCGTAGGCGGACCAGGCGAAGGAGGCGACCACACCGAGGCTCACCAGGGTGTCCATGGTCGCCGCCGCGTGCCGCAGGCCCCGCAGGGCCCGGCGGTGGAAGCCGGCCGAACCCCAGCTCACCACCGGCAGGGCCAATCCGAAGCAGACCCACTGCCAGCCCGGGAACTGCGCGGACGGCACCATCGACAGCACCAGCACGGGCACCGCCAGCAGCGCTGTCACCAGCAGCCGCCACCGCTCCCCGGCCTCCTCCTCCGCCGGCCCGCCGGACGGCACCCCGTCCGGCGCCAACTCGGCGGTGTAGCCGGCCCGTTCGACCGCCGCGACCAGCTCCTCCAGACCCACCCCGGCCGGGTGCAGCACCCGGGCCCGCCCGGTGGCGAGGTTCACCCCGGCGCTCACACCCTCGATCCTGGCCAGCCGCTTCTCCACCCGGCTCACACAGGCCGCGCAGGTCATCCCGCCGACCGCAAGGTCGGTGGACACCAGCGCCTCGGACTCCGCGGCCGCCCTCACCGGGCCGCCCCCATGTCGTGCCCCATTCCGGGCTTCCCGCCGCCTCCGCCACCGGGCGTCAGCCCGGGCGTCACCGGCCCGGCGCCGCGCCCCACCGCGAACGCCACGACGAACACCACTACCAACAGCAGGGCGAACCCCGCGAGCACACTCAACGGCCGGGCACCCGGCGACATCCCACTCACGCCCCACCAGTCGTGCCCCCGGCCCGCCGGGTTCCCGCGCACCCCGAATGACCCGGATCACATACCCGTCCGGCCCAGCGCTGGGCCGGACGGGTATGCGCGGGCGGGCCCGGCTCTTCCCTCTCTCGCGCTGCCCCGAGCGGTTTCGGGTCGGCGGGTCCGGGCAGTGCCCATCCTGGTCAGACGGCCAGTCAAATGAGCTGACCTGTATGGATGTAGGTCAGATTTAAATTCCGTCGATGTCGAGCCATGATGTCCGGATGACAGTTCTCGGCAGGGTGTTGGCATGGGTAGGGGCGGTCGTCGGGTCACTGGCAGCGGCTGTCCTGGTGGTCGTCGCAGTGGTGGTCGACCTGGACACGGCGGACCGGGTCGCTTCCGTGGTGGGGGCTCTGGCAGGGATCGCCGCGCTGGGGGTGTCGGTCCAGGCCTTGCTACGGTCGACCGCGCCGCCCCCGAGCCCGACCGGGTCGCCGTCGCCCGTGGGGGCTCCGGCCACGCCGTCCACCGTGATCGTGACGCGTGACCGTTCGGTGCACGCGGCGGGGAATCTTCGGGCGGACGTGGAGACCGGCGACCACTACGTGGACGCCCCCGGGCGGCCCGCTCGTCAGGCGCGACGTGACCGGAACGAGCGGTCGAAGCCGCTGCCGCCCGGGTCGTTCAGCATCGACGAGTCCAGGTCGGTCTCCGCCGGGGGCGACATCTCGGGGGTGATCCGAACCGGCGACACCTTCGAGTCCGGGCCCGGTGCTTCGGGGCCGTCCGGTAGTGGCGGTGGCGTATGACGAGTCCCCCCGGACCGGATGACGAGCGACCGAGACCCACCCGACCGCCTCGTCCGTCACCGGCCGAGGCCGATTCGGTCAGGATCGACATCGAGCGGAGTGCCTCGGCCGGACGCGACATGAACGGTCACTTCTTTACGGGTGACCATGTGAACGTCACCGAGCACCACGTCTACGTTTCGAGTGGGGACTTCGGTCGGTGGGGTGCGGCCGGCGGGGCCGCCGACCAGGAGCTCGGCCCGCGGGTCCCGAAGCCGCGATCCGCTCCGCGGCCCGGCGAGGCCACGGCGGCCGCGCCGGTCGGGCGCGAGTCGAAGTCGTCCGACGGGAAGAAGGGAGGAGCGGGCATCGGCTTCGTTGTCCTGCTGCTCGTCATCGGGGCGATCGTCTCCCAACTTCAGGGTCGCGGATCGTCGGTGGTCGGTCCGATCGAGGCGACGGCCGTGCTCGACGACCTCGAATCGGCGCGAGCGGTGGCATTCTCGGCCGACGGTGCCGCGCTGATCGTGGCCGGCGACAGCGGGATCACCCGGCGGTGGGAAACTGCCACGCGAAGGGCGACGATGCTCCTGCCCGATGCGGTGCCGGGCGGTGGCGGCCACGCGGTGCTCAGCCCCGACGGGCGGACCCTCGCCACCAGCACCATGAACAAGATCCGGTTGACCGAGGTCGCGACCGGTACCACAATCGCCCAGATCACGGTGGGGAACATCCTGGAGACGGTGTCCCTGATGGTCTTCAGCCCGGACGGTCGGAGTCTTGCCTCGGCGGGATCCGGTGACCGGGTTCGGGGTTGGGAGGTCGCGACCGGGAAGCAGACCTTCACGGTCGGTCGTGGTGTGACCGCCTCTGCGGTGGCCTTCAGCCCCGACGGGACCCAGCTCGCGATCGTCGGAGCCTCGGGCGGCGACCCGGGGCTCCGGCTCTGGAACCTCACGACCAGCACGCCCGTGTCCGGTCTCGCCCTGGAACACGACGGGTACTCCGGTCGGTACGCGGTCGCGTTCAGCCCGGACGGGCGGACTCTCGCGGTGACCGCCGGCAACAAGGTGCGGTTCATGGACGTCGGTCTGGGCCAGCTCACGCCGGTCACGTTGAGCATCCGCGGCGGCGATGTCACCGACCTGGCCTACGCACCGGACGGCCGGGTGCTGGCCACGGCGACCACGGGGACCGCCGCGTACCTGTGGGACGTCGCGGGTGGCACGACGTTCGCGACGCTGAGGGGCTACGACGGCTCCGTCCGTGAGGTGGTGTTCAGCCCTGACGGACACCGGCTGGCCACGGCGGGGTCCGATCGGACCGCCCGGCTCTGGTCGGTTCCCTGTGTGACGCCGGATGTGTCGGCCACAGGCCCGTCGGCCGGCGGTCCGGTCCCGCCGGTTTCCTGTCGGCCGGCGGCGACGGGACGGAACGACCGTGGTGCCTGACGGTGCTACCCGGCCGCAGTGGCGCGGCCCCCGGGTGCCGGGGGCCGCACCACTGCGGGGAGCGCGTTACGGCAGCGGTATCCGGACGATCTGCGGGTCGTGGTCGCTCAGCTGGGTGGCGAACTCGCTGTTGAGGTGGACGATGTCGTAGCTGTAGGCGCGGGCCGCGAGGGCGGGGGAGATCAGGATGTGGTCGAGCACCTGGGAGTTGCCCTCGTAGACGTAGGTGTACCGCTCGGCGAGGGGGAGGGTGCGGGGGAGGTCGACCAGGGAGCCGCCGGCGGTGAGGAGGTCGGCGGTCTGCGAGAACTCGAAGTCGTTGAGGTCGCCGAGCACGATCACCGCGGCGTTCGGGTCGACGGCGAGGATCTGGTCGGTGAAGGTCCTGACCGCCGTGGCCTGCGCGTGGCGCTGGGTCTCGGAGGGGCGGGCCGGCGGCTGGTAGCGGCCGAAGAGGGGCTGGTCGCCGCCCTTGGAGTTGAAGTGGTTGGCGATCACGAACACCGGGCGGCCGTTCCAGCGGAACTCACCCGCGAGCGGCTTGCGGCTGGCGTTGAAGGCCGGGTTGGCCGGGTCTATGCGGCCGGGGGAGTAGGCGAGGGCGGGCACGCCGCCGTTGTTGACCACGGAGTCGGCGGTGGTGGAGCCGGCGCCCGGGCGGTCGGTGAAGCTCAGGCCCCGGTCGGTGCGGTAGAGGAACACCTGGCGGATGTTGCCGCCGGGCTGGCCGCCGTCCTGGTCGTTGACCGGGTTGAGCTGGCGGTAGGAGTAGGCCGGGCCGCCGGCCGCGGTGATGGCGGCGGTGAGCTTGGCCAGGGTCTGGTCGGCGGCGACCACGCCGTTGTCGGTGGCGCCGGAGTTGTCCTGGATCTCCTCCAGGGCGACCAGGTCGGGCGAGCGCAGGTTGGTGACGACGGCGGCGGCGAGGCCGTCGAACTTGCTCTGCGGGTCGCTCGGCGCGAGGTTCTCGACGTTGAAGGTCGCCGTGGACAGTTCGCCGGCGGCCGGTGCGGCGGTGGTCTCCGGGGCGAGGCCGCCGGGGAGGACAGCCGGGGTGGCGGTGACCAGCAGCTTGAAGTTGCCGAAGGAGTAGTCCAGGACGCCGACCGTGGCGCCGGAGAGGGTGTCACCGACGTTGGCGGCCGGGGTCGGCGCGAGCACGTCGTCCAGCAGGACCCGCTCGGGGTTGCCGTCCGCGGCCTGGAGCAGGATGCCGCCGCGGGCGGTCCTGGTGGTGGAGCCCTGCGGGACGACCGGGATCTCGCCGACGGAAGTCCTCGGCCCGACCACGGCGGCGTTGGTCAGCTGGACCCGCATGCCCTCCAGCGACTCCCAGAAGTCCAGGCCGTCGGTGGCCGGTTGGAAGCCGCCGGCGGTCTCGACGTCGCCCGTGGTGACACCGGAGATCACGGCGGCGGGCGGGACCCGGCCGCCGGAGCCGACCAGGGTGGCGGCGGGCAGCGCCACGTTGTGGGCGAGCACGGTGGTGGTGGGCGCGGTGAGTTCGGTGACGGTGAGGTTGGTGGTGCCGCCGGTGCCGCCGGGGCGGTACTCGCTGACGGTGCCGCCGACCTGGACGGAGTCGCCGACGGCCACGCCGGGGGCGCTCGCCGTGTAGACGTAGACCGCCTCGCTGGTCGCCGGGTCGGCGTCGGGCTGCGGGTCCTGGAACCAGTAGCCGCTCGGGCCGACCGCCGTGACCACGCCGGGGACGCCGGTGACCGGCTGGCCCGCCAGCGGGGAGGTCCGGGCGGCGCCCTGGATGCCGTGGATCCGGGTGCCGCCCGTCCCGCCGCCGGAGGTCGAGTTGCGCGGGGCGGGGGCGGTGACGGCGAAGTCGGCCGCGTTGTTGTCGGTGTCGGTGGCGCCGCCGCCGGCCCGGACCGCCGCGGTGGTGTTGGCGAGGTTCCCGGTGGGCGAGCCCTCGGCGGAGGAGGCGGTCGTGCCGTAGCCGACGAAGTCCTTGACCCCGGGCTGGCCGGCGCAGCCGGTGGCGCAGGTCAGCGCGGTGGAGTTGGTGACCAGTGCGACCTTCCCGGCATTGGCGCCCATCGCGATCGTGCCGGTCGCGTCCGGCGTCGGGAGGGCGGCTCCGGAACCGGCCCCGGCGGCCTCCTGCACCAAGTAGTACTTGCCGGGGGCGATGGTGCCCGACAGAGTGGTCCGCGTCCAGGAGGATCCGGCGGCCGAGGCGTACTGGACGGTCCAGCCGGTGACGCTGACCGGGGTGGTGCCCCGGTTGTACAGCTCGACGAAGTCATTGGTGTACGGCGCGCCGGAGTTGCCGCCGCCGCCGTACACCTGGCTGATGACGAGGTCCGGGGACACGGCCTGCGCGGGGCCGGCGGGCAGCGCGGTGAGCGCTCCGACGACGGTGGCGGCCGATGCCACCGCCAGTGCGCGGAGCCGGACTCGATCGGTTCGCCGCATGGGCGTCCTCCTGACGGGCGTGCAGCAGTGGATGGGCGGGCGCTGTGTGTTGTAGCAGCGCCACCCATGCCGTACCGCGCGCTGCGGCGAACGACCAGGCGTCCAACGGAAGAACGTTTTCCCTGGCATGAACCGGACGAGGATCCGGACGCGTCGTGGGGGACGTGGGGCGGGAGGGCGTCGGGCGTCAGCCGTCGGTGAGCGTCAGCCGTCGGTGAGCGTCAGCCGTCGGTGAGCGTCAGCCGTCGGTGAGGGTGAGCCGGATGCCGATGGTGCCGCGATCACCGCGCCGCAGCCGGCTGCCGAGCACCGTGACGACGCCGACCAGCCCGTACTTCTGCCGCAGCAGCGTCCGGTAGGCGGCGGTGCGCTCGGGGCCGAGGATCTCGGCGGTGGCCGGGACGGACTCACCGGTCGGCTTGCCCCGGACGTCGCAGGGCCCGACCAGGACGTCCGGTCGGTTGCGGATCCGCTTGACCTTCCACGAGTCGGCGACGGTCCAGACACCGAGCGCCTCCCCGTCGCGCACCACCCACACCGGCGTCGGCACGGCGGTGCCGTCCTTCTTGAAGGTGGTGACCAGCAGGTAGCTGCCGGAGGAGAGGCTGACGAGGCGTTCGAGCCGTTCCTGCCGGTGCGGGTCGGGGTGGGGAGTGGCGCTCATAGGGGGATTCTAGGGGTTGCCCGACAAATGATCACCAGGAGCAGCCCGGTGTCGCCTCAGCCAATGCGGATTCGATCATCGATCCGGGCAGGGGCGGTCGAGTCCGGCTCGAGGGGCCTGTGCGAGGCTGGCCACGACATGTTCGTCGCTGACGAACGCTCAAGTTGGGTCAGGTCCGTCCGGGAAGGTGTCACTGCACATATGGAACCGGTGTTAATGGCCGTTGACGGGTCTCAAACTGTATTCACAGGCGCCCTTGTCCTGGCGATTCCGGTCGCACTGGTGGCAGGGTTGCTATCGTTCCTCTCGCCGTGCATTCTCCCGCTGGTTCCGGGGTATCTTTCCTATGTCACCGGATTCTCGGCATCTGACCTTGCGAATGCCGAAGGGAGGAAGCGCGGGCAGGTGGTCCTGGGGACACTTCTATTCATTCTCGGGTTTACCACTGTATTCGTTTCCGCAGGTGCACTGTTCGGTTATTTCGGCAATACTTTGGCGGAGAATCAGCGCACGGTCCAGATATTTTCCGGGGTAATGACTATCCTGATGGGAGTCGTGTTCTCCGGGCTGTTCTCCGGGCTCTCCCAAAGAGAGTTGCGCAGTCGCTACCGGCCGGCAGTCGGTCTGGCAGGAGCTCCGGTTCTAGGGATCGTCTTCGGGGTGGGGTGGACGCCGTGTATCGGGCCGACCGCATCCGCCGTCCAGACCCTGGCTCTCAGTGAGAGCGATCCGGTTCGAGGGGCCCTGCTGGGTTTCTTCTACTGCGCGGGGCTCGGGATCCCGTTCATCGTTTCGTCCTTGGTCTTCCGGCGGGCGATGGGAACCTTTGGCTGGGTCAAGCGTCACCATCAAGGGGTCATGCGACTCGGAGGAGGAATGCTTGTGCTGGTTGGCATCATGCTGCTGACCGGGACATGGGCGGATCTTGTGGACTTCTTGCGGGTCTGGGCAGCTGGCCATCTGCCGGACAGTCTTGTGGCCATCTGACTGTTTCTATTCTTGGTGTCGATGGTCGGCGCCACGGTTCATGGGCTCAGTCCGGAGCGGTCCAGCCACGCCAAGGATCGAACTGCTTGCTGGTGAGGAATCTTCCCGTAGGGATTCGGATTTAGGTGGAAGAATGCTGGGGCGCCCGACAGGATCGATTGCCGGGCGCCCCAATCGGTTTTACGTCCAACGCTGGTTGCTGTTGCCCCAGTCTATCGGGTTCGCGTAGACATTACCGGGCTCGGCAGCGTCGAGAATGAATCCGGTCTGCCAGGACTGAAGCTTCCAGCCCGTGTCCGTCTTAATCTCCCACCAGCGCTGCCAGCCATTCGTCTGATCCATGCCGGGGTTGCAGGGTTCGGTGTAGACGTGCTGGTTCGAGAAGGAGGTCAGGCATTGGCCGTCCAGCTTCGAAGCCAAGTTGAAGCTTCCATCGCTGTTTTTGGTCTCGTTCCAGCTGGCGGTTGCGTTGATGAGGAACACATTGCCACCACTATTGCCGAGTCGAAGACCGTTCCACCTCACGTTCTTCCAGTAGACATTCCCTTCCGCCGAGGCAACGCCCGACGCTGAAAGCACCAGAGCGGATGCCATTGCGGCAACTATAGAGAAGCGCGCGATGCGATTCTTGCCCATTTCCCCCCCTAATTGGGTTGATCCCGAATGGACATGGGGTGGATTATCTGCGACTCGACCCCACGTGAATCACCGTAGCGTGCGAACCATGGGATCCGCCATGATGAATATTCGACTTCAAGTCGGACAATTCTTCCCCATGTCCAAAATATGTCCAGATCTCCAATTCCATGCCCCGCACTCAATGGATTGACCCTTATTTGATATTTTTGCTCGATATTTCGCGCTGGGATTGATCGGAATTTTAGATTCCATAATTTGGGCACGTGCGGAGCGGGGGACTGGTTAGTCGCAACAGGATTTTCGGCTGCTTCTCGGCTGAGTTTGGCCAGGGCGCTGCAATGGTCCCTGAGGTCCACTTGGATCGGCGGTAGGCAGGGCAGGGGTGCTCTCGCCGGTGAGCCGGCGGGTCATGGGGTCGATCATCGTGTGCTCCAACGGGTGATCGCACTCCGGCCGGGCTCCCCGGGATGATCCGCGCGGTTCGGGTGAGATTGTGCATGTGGGCGGTGGCCTGCACGATCCCGTTGGGGGGTGCAGGCCACCGTCGCGTTGCGGGGCGGGTTCGGTGTCACTGCGTGGGGTGGATCTGGCGGAGTTCCGGAGGAGACCGCTCAGTTGGCACGTGTGGTGTTCCGACGGGCTGCCCGGTGATGCGGGTGCGGGATGTGCTCGGGCCGGTGTTCTCGGATGCCGATTTCGAGGATCTCTTCCAGTCGAGGTGGCTGCTGGCGGTTTCGCCGGCGCGGCTCGCGCTGGTGTCGGTGCTGCAGTTCGTCGATGGGCTGACCGACCGGCAGGCCGCGCACGCGGTCCGCTCGCGTCTGGACTAGGAGCACGCCCATTCGTTGGAGCTGGCCGACACTGGAATTCGACTTCTCGGCGCTCAGTCGGTTCCGTGTCTGGCGGGTCGACGGTGAGGCCGGCCGGATGGTGTTCAACACGGTGCTCCGGGCGGTCGATGAGGCGGGGCTGGTCAAGGCGGGAGGGCGCCAGCGCGCGGGTGCAGGCTGCCGCCTTCCTGTCGGAAGTCGCGGGGGATCTTGTAGGTCTTCATGCGGGCGAAGGTGTACGCGACTCGGGTGTGTACGTGTCGGTGTTCGACGCTGTTTTTCTCATGACCCGAAGCCGGGGGTGGCTGGGACGCATTCGTGGCCCCGTGAACACTCCATCCGGACCGGCTCGGCCCTAAAAGGAGCTGACACAATGCTCGGACATGTTTGTAGGTGATCACGCAGCAGGCGAGCTTGAGAAGATGCCTCGTGGATGTCGTCGCGTATGTCCCAGCAGATCCGAAGGTGCCGGAAGTCGTGGATCCAGGCATTGGTCCGCTCGACGACCTGCCGCACGGCTCCGAGTACGGAGCCGTGCGGCACACTCCGGCGGGCGATGGCCGGCTCGATGCCCCGTTTCCACAGCAGGCGGCGGTACTTGTCGAATTCGTAGCCGCGGTCGGCGAACAGTTGGCGGGGCCGGTGGCGCGGCCGACCGGTCCTGCCGCGGATGCGGGGGATCACGTCCGGCAGCGGCAGGAGCTGGGTGAACGTCGTGGCGGTTGCCACCGCTCGAGGTGATGGCCGGCGGCGGGTGACCGGCCGTCCGTGATCACGTGGTGCTTCGAGCCGTCGATCATCGCCCGCGACCGGTCCAGGTCGCCGGCACGGTGCAATTCGGTCAGCAGCACCTAATGCAGTCGGTCCCACGCCCCGGCCTCGTGCCGGTCCCGCAGCCGACGCCAGCACGTCATGCCCGAACCGAAGCCGAGATCCTGCGGCAGCCGCTCCCACTGGCTGCCGGTGTGCAGCACGAACAGGATCCCCTGCAGCAGCCCCGGTCGTCCAACGGCGGACGACCCAGTCTGCGGAGCCGCTGATGCCGCACCGGCAGCAGCGGCTCGATCCGGCCCACAGATCGTCCGACACCAACCACGGCGCTCTCTTCCCCACGACCTGCTCAACGAGCGGACGGACAAGCGGGCATGGGCGCTGCGCAGTCCTGTTGGCTCCTCTAAGACCGTGTCCTATGTGGTGATGCGGGCCAGGCGTTTGTAGCAGCACAGGGTGGCGGCGAGGCCGAGAAAGGCCAGGTAGTTGCGGGGGTCGCGTTCGTAGCGGTGGTTGAGCCGCCGGTAGCCGGTGAGCCACGACATGGTCCGTTCGATGACCCACCTGCGCCGTCCGAGGCGTTCACTGGACTCGATGCCCTTGCGGGCGATGCGGACGCCGATCCGCTTGCCGCGCAGCCATTTCCGCAGATGAGGGACGTCGTAGGCTTTGTCTGCGTGCAGGCGTCCGGGCTTGCGGTAGCGCTCGCCCCAGGTGGCCTGTCTCATCTGGTAGGCCTCGACCATGGGCTTCAGGGCTTTGCTGTCGTGGGTGCTGCCCGCGGTGACGGCAACGATGAGGGGCAGTCCGGCCGCGTCCGACAGGACGTGCATCTTAGAACCCGGCTTGCCCCGATCCACGGGGCTCGGACCGGTGAGACCTCCCCTTTTTTAGCTCGGACGTGGGCGGAGTCGAGCACGGTGCGGGTGACGTCCAGCAGGCCGGCGTCGTCGAGGCGCTCCAAAACCGCCTCGTGCAGCCGGCCCCACACCCCGGCCCTCGACCAGATGAGGAAGCGGCGGTGGACAGTGGACTTCGAGACCCCGAAGCAGGGCGGCAGCGCGCGCCAGGCACAGCCGCTGACCAGCACGTACACGATGGCCGCGAACAACGTCTCATCAGGCGTGTTCGCCGTCCCGCCGCCCTGTGGCCGCACCCGATCCGGCGGGATCAGCGGCCTCGCCAACTCCCACAGGCCGTCCGGAACAATCCAACTCCACGTACCCCGCCCCATGCCCAGTCAACGAGCGATCACCACATAGGACACGGTCTTACTCGGCTCAGTGGATTTCGTGCCGCAGGCCATCTGCAACTTCCACCGGGATAGCGCGATACAGCCCCGATGGACTCCCCGGGGCGCCGGTGCCGAGCAGCGCAGCGCGGCCCGGCCGTCTCGGCCGCCATCGGCGCCGCAACAAATGTCGGGGTCTACGAGGTCGGGAGCGGCGACCATACAGCCGCCGGAGCCGCGCAACAGGCTGCGATGGGTGCGGGTTGCTACGGCGGTGCCGCGATCGTAGGAAAGGCCGCAATGCTGGTGTCGCCCACGGCCAAGTACCTGACCGCCACCGACATGGTCCACAACGCCGCAAGCAGTTGGGGGAAGTTCTGGAAGCAGGGGATCAGTGTCCGAGAGGTTCTGAACCACTTCGGGTTCGGGACAAAGTGGCCGGAAGCCGGACCGTTCGTTGAGAAATCTCATTCCATGACCTGGTTGGTGGCACCGAAGGTCTTCGGTGCCACCAACCAGGTCATCACCCCGAGATCGGCCCAATCAGGGACAGCAGACATCCAGCACTACTCGCTTCAGTATCGACCGGCATCACAACTTCGGCATCGGGCGGCCGTCGCGGGCGGTCCTCCCAACGAGAACCAGCTGCGCTTGCGGTGGCGGCGAACCGGTCTGCGGCCACGGTGACCCTGCGGGAGATGTTCGCCAGGCAAGCGCCATGGCGCAACGACGTACAGGTGCCGGAGCTTCCCGGCGGACAGCGATCGCAGCGGACCGCCTGTTCAACGCCACCCTTTCGCGGGCCAACTCGGACACTGAACTCCCTTGTCACCAGCAAGAACTCGTTGGCCAACCGGCCTCGGGCAAAACCCGATCAACGTTTGATCGTCGCAGCGACGGCACTGTTGCTAAGCTCGCCGTGCCGATGCGGTTCGCCAAAGTAGGGCAGGTCTACGCAGTGGAGAAAAGAGGCGCGAGAAGCGCCCTTCGTGCCGGTCCCCTCACTATCACTCTGATCGTGCTGACTGACATTGCCGTCGTCGTGTTCGCGATGGCCGTTGTCCCAGCCGTCTACGTTCTCCCCATCACGTCCCCACTGGTGGTGGCCAATGCCATTCTCTTTCGCCGGCTCGCCCTCCAGAAAAAGGGATGACCGGCTGTTTCGACGTCGGTATCGCCCCGGTGATCGACAAGTGCAACGTTGACAAGGCCTAGGACTGCGCGAGGGAAGTCGCCCATCTGACAGCCGATGTCGCGGCGCCGCTCGGCGGATCAATGGTGGCGGGCGCCCTGAAGGGTTCCGCCCGACCCGTGTCGACAAGTGCTTGGACGTCCGGCGAAGGATCTGCGGCTGATCGACCTCGGCCCCTGCCGCTGCCCGCAGGCCACGGCCGACTCGGTGCTGTCCCTTCGAAGACACCACGGCGGGTCGTGTCAGGCTCGGAAAGTCATCGCTGCAGCTAAATGCCCCGGACCTGACCTTCCGGGACGAGATTCAGCGGCGGCGGCCCCGGCGGGGGGTGGTGGTCGCGCCGAGCCGGGCGCGGGTGGCGCGGGCGAGGGTGCGGGCGTGGCGGGTGAGGCGTCGGCGGGTGCTGCCGCCCACTGCCGTGGCGCCGCCGACGGCGGTGGAGCCGCGCGGGGTGGAACCGGCCGCCGTTCGGGCCGGTAGGGAGTACGCGATGTGCGGGGCGTAGTCCGGTCGTGGCGGGACCGGGACGCCGCCGGGGAGGACAGGGAGCGCGGCGGTGTGCGGGCGCCGCCGTGTGCGCAGTCGGCCGGCTGCCCAGAGGGCCAGTGCGGCGCCGAACGCGAGTGCCGTCCAGCCGGCCGGGCCGAGGGCGTGGTCGGCCTGCTGGATGGCGTGCGGCAGGACGCCGGTGGCCGGGGCCTCGGCGGACGGGGCGGCGGACGCGTCGGGCGGGGTCTCCTCCTCGACCAGCCGGCCGACCGGTTCGACCTTGCCGGCCGCCGCGAAGCCCCAGTCCAGCAGTGCGGCCGCCTCGTCGTAGACCTTGGACTGCTGCTCCGGGTGCATCACCGTCACCAGCAGGGTGCGGCCCTCGCGTTCGGCAGCGCCGGTGAAGGTGGCGCCCGCGTTGGTGGTGTAGCCGTTCTTCACCCCGATCAGGCCCGGGTACTTGCCCAACAGGCGGTCGGTGTTGGCGATGTCGAACGCGGACCGCTGCCCCGTCGCCTTGTCCACCGCGCCGGGGAAGCGGGCGGTGCGGGTCGCGCAGTAGCCGCGGAAGTCGGGGTTGCGCAGCCCGGCGCGGGCGAACAGCGTGAGGTCGTAGGCCGAGGAGACCTGGCCGTCCTGGTCGTAGCCCTCCGGGGAGACCACCCGGGTGTCGCGCGCCTGGAGGGCGGTCGCCCGCTCCTGCATCTGGGTGACGGTGCGGGCCAGCCCGCCGTTCATGTGGGACAGCACGTGCACGGCGTCGTTGCCGGAGGCGAGGAAGACGCCCCGCCAGAGGTCCTCGACCCGGTACGGCAGGTTCTCCTTGATCCCGACCAGGCTGCTGCCCGCGCCCAGCGCGGCGAGCTCGGCGGGAGCCACCCGGTGCTCCAGGGTGCGGTCGAACTTCGGCAGCACGGTGTCGGCGAACAGCATCTTGAGCGTGCTGGCGGGCGGCAGCGGGAGGTGGGCGTTGCGGGCGGCGAGCACCTCGCCGGTCGCGGCGTCGGCGATCAGCCAGGACCGCCCGGTCAGGGTGGCCGGCAGCTCGGGCGCCCCGGTCCGGGGCGCGACCTGGACGGCGGGCCGGCCCAGCCGCTCGCCGCCGACCACGGCGGCCGCGTCCTGGGCGGCACCGGCCGCAGGCGCGGCGGACGTCACAGACAGGGAAGGAGAGGGGGAGGGGGAGGGGGCCGAGAACGCGGCGGGCGCGCCGGCCGCGAGGACCAGGACGGCGACGGCACCGGCCGCCGCCGGTCTCCCGGCCCGGGCGCGCCTGCTGACGTGGGGTGACCTCTGCTGCACACCGCGAACGTACCCGGACGGCCGCCGCCCCGCCCTGCCCGCTGCTCCGTCCGGGCCCTCCCGGACCGCGCGGCGCCCTGGTACGGTGCAGCCCATGTCCTTCCTCCGTGCGTAGCAGGCCCGAAGCGACCGCGCCCCGACCGTTCGGGAACCGCGCGGCCCTCCGGTGTCCCTGTACGCACCTCCGGTGCCGCCCGCCGTGACCTCCCGGCCCGCGGACCGGACCTCCTTGAGGACGTCCACCGTGCCTTCCACCGTTTCCGCGCCTCCGCGCGGCCCGTCCGCACGCCCCGGCTACCGCGCCGTGCTCGGCGCCCCGCACGCCGGCCGCACCTTCGCCGCCGCGCTGCTCGGCCGCCTCTCCTACGGGGTGGTTCCGCTCGCCCTGCTGCTCACCGTCCGCGAGGCCACCGGCTCCTACTCCGCGGCCGGCGCGGCGATGGCCCTGTTCGCGCTCGCCAGTGTCCTCCTCTCGCCGGTCCGGGCCGGGCTGGTCGACCGCCACGGTCCGCGGCGGGTGCTGCCGCCGATGGCCGTGCTGTACGGCGCGCTGCTGCTCGCCGTGGTCGCGGCCACGGCCCGGCCGGGCGCCGCTCCGGCGGCGGTCGGCGCGCTCGTCCTCGCGGCGGGCGCCTGCACACCGCCGCTGGGTCCGGTGATGCGGACGTTCTGGCGGCGGCTCCTTCCCGACCCGGTGCTGCTGCGCCGCGCGTTCAGCCTGGACGGCGTCGCGGAGGAACTGCTCTTCGTCACCGGACCTTTGCTGGTCGGTCTGCTGCTTCCGGTCGTCGGCCCCGGTGGTGCCGTGGCCGTGGGCGCGGGGCTGCTGCTCGCCGGGGCCCTGCTGCTGGTCGCCTCACCGGTGGCGGCGGGCGGAGCGGACGGCGCGGACGTCCCCGACGTCGCACCGTCGCCGGTCGGGCGCCGTCGCCGGACCCCGCTCGGCGGCGGACGGGCGCTGCGCGCCGCCGTGCTCGCGTCCGGGGTGACCGGGCTGGCGCTGGGCGCGCTGGACCTCATGGTGCTCGCCTTCGCCGAGGACCGCGGGCGGCCGGAGTCGGTGGGCTGGATCCTGGCCGCGCTGTCCGCCGGCAGCGCCGTCGGCGGCCTCGGGCTGGGCGCGCTGGACCGGCCGGTGCCGAACGCCGTCCGGCTGCCGCTGTTCACCGGTGGTCTGGGCCTGGCCCTGGCCGCCGCCGGGCTCGCGCCCGGCCCGGTCCTGCTCGGCGTGGCCGTCGGCATCGCCGGGTTCTTCGTCTCGCCCGCCCTCACCACCTCCTACCTGGTCGCGGACGAGGCGGTCGCGCCGGAGGCCAGGACCAGGGCCGGCGCCTGGGTGAACACCGCCTTCAACGCCGGTTCGGCCGTCGGCGGCGCGGGCGTGGGCCTGCTGGTCGGACACCTGCCGCTGCCGCTCTGCTTCGCCCTGGCGGCCGCCCCGGCGCTCGCCGCCGTGCCCGTGCTGCTGCGAATGCGGATGCCGATGCGGATACGGATGCCGATGTGAATGCGCGACTTTGGTGGGTCCCGGTCGCGCCGAAAGTCGGATCCCGTCGGCGACCCGGCTGCCTAACGTCGGGATCATGAAGAACCTGCTGGGATTCGTGAGCTTCGTCCTGATCGTCGGCGGCATCAACGGCCTCCTCGTCGACCACCTGTGGGGCCTGCACATCTTCGGCTTCGTGAGGCATCTGGTCCCCTCCGACCACCGGACCGCCGGCTACTTCGTGCTGATCGCGGTGGGCGCCCTGCTGGCCGCCGCGACGGCGCTGCTCGACCGGCGGGAGGGCGGGGGCCGGACCCGGCGCGACAGCGGGGACTGAACCCGGCGGGGGACGGGAGGCGAGGGACCGGAAGCGGGGTACCGGACGGGCGGCGGCGGGGAACGAACGGTCGGCCGCCGCCCGTTCTGCCGGGTGACGCGTCGTCGACGAGGAGGGCCGCATGACCAAGCAGGCGTACGGACATATCGCGCACCGTCAGGTCGAGGTGAACGGAGTCCGGCTGCACGTCGCCGAACAGGGTGAGGGACCACTGGTCCTGCTGCTGCACGGCTTCCCGGAGAGCTGGTACTCCTGGCGGCACCAGTTCGCCCCGCTCGCCGAGGCCGGCTACCGCGTGGTCGCCGTCGACCAGCGCGGCTACGCCCGCAGCGAGCAGCCTGAGTCGGTCGACGCGTACACCCTGCTGCACCTGGTCGGCGACGTCACCGCGCTGATCGGCGCCCTCGGCGAGGAGAGCGCCGTCCTGGTCGGCCACGACTGGGGCGCCCCGGTCGCCTGGAGCACGGCCGCGCTGCGCCCCGACCTGGTGCGCGGTGTGGCGGGGCTGAGCGTCCCACCGCTGCCCACCCTCGGCCTGCCGCCGCTGGCCCAGGCCCGGGAGCGGTTCGGCGAGGGCTTCTACCAGATCTACTTCCAGCGCCCCGGCGTCGCGGACGCCGAGCTCGGCCGGGACCTGCACTCGACGTTCCGCCGGATGCTGTCCAGCGGCGCCGGCGCCCGGCCGGACGGCGGGGGACCGCGGGCCTGGGTGATCCGCGAGGGACAGACCCTGCTGGGCAGCGTCCCCGAGCCCGAGAAGCTGCCGGACTGGCTCTCCGAGGCGGACATCGAGGCCTTCGTCGCCGACTACGCCGAGCACGGCGAGCGGGCGTTCACCGGCGGTCTCAACTGGTACCGCAACATCGACCGGAACAACGAGCTGCTCGCCGGGCTGGCCGGGCGGCCCGTGGAGGTGCCGGCCCTCTATGTGGCGGGGGACCAGGACATGGTGATGGCCCTGATCCCGGAGGAGGCCATGCGCGGGCTGCTGGAGCGGCTGGCGCCGAAGCTGTACCGGCGCGTCACGCTTCCGGGCGTCGGGCACTGGACCCAGCAGGAGAGCCCGGCGGAGGTCAACGCGGCCCTGCTCGACTTCCTCGGGCAGCTGGACGGCTGAGGCGCGCCGGGGGCGGGGCCGCGGCGCCGCCCCCGGCACCCTGGCCGCGTCTCAGACCGGCAGCAGACGGGCGATGAACTCGCCCAGCCGGCGGGCGTTGCGGCAGCAGTGCATCGGCACCACCTCGGCGTAGGCGGGGGCGGCGGAGTCGCCGGTGCCCCAGAGGGAGGGCTGCTCCGGGTTGAGCCAGTGGACCTGGCGGGCGCGGGCCGCGACCAGCCGCAGGGCGGGAAGGTGCGGGTCCCGGTAGTTGTTGCGGGCGTCGCCGAGGATCAGCACGGCGGTGCGCGGACCCACGGCGTCCAGGTGGCGTTCGGCGAACTCGCCGAGGGCCGAGCCGTAGTCGCTGTTGCCGTGGTGGCCCATCACCTTGGCCTCGGTGAGGATCCGCCGGGCCAGCGCGGCCGGGTCGCCGCCGCCGCGGGTGAGCAGGTCCGTCACCTCGGCGGTGCGGTTGACGAACGCGAACACCCGGACCTTGCTGAACTGGTCGCGCATCGCCTGGACCAGCAGCAGGGTGAAGTCGGAGAAGCCCGCCACCGAGCCGGACACGTCGCAGAGCAGGACGAGTTCGGGCCGGGCGGGGCGGCGCAGCCGGTGGGCGGGGCGCAGCGGGACGCCGCCGGTGGAGAGCGAGCGGCGCAGGGTGCGGCGCAGGTCGATCCGGCCGCGGGCGGCCCGGCGTCGGCGCGCGGACAGCCGGGTGGCCAGCTTCCGGGCCAGCGGGTGGACGGTGCGGCGGAGTTCGGCGAGCTGGTCGCGGCCGGCGGTGAGGAAGTCGATCCGGTCGGGGCTCGGTGCGACGGCCCGCTCGGCGAGGCGTTCGGTGCCGCGGAGCTCGGCCGCCCGTCGGCGTGCCTCGGTGCCGACCATGGCGCGGAAGCCCTGGATGCGGCGGCGGATCTCGTCGGGCAGGACGTGGTCGGCGAGGTCGGGCGCGGCGGGGTCGAGTCCCCCGGCAGTGGCACCGGCAGTGGCACCGGCGGCGGCACCGGCGCGCAGGGCCGCGAGCACCCGGGCCAGCAGGGTCTCCGGCGCGAGCCGGCCGAGGGTCTGGTAGGCCGACCAGCCGTCGTTGCCGGGCCGGCCGGCGGCGCCGGGGCTGCCGTAGCGGCCGAACGCCGCCACCGCCTCGCCGGCGAGCCCGGCCAGGGCGGCCCGGTCGTCGGCGGCGAGTGCCGCCACCAGCCGCGCCCGGAGGTCCTCGCGTTGCGCGGCCGGGTCCGCGGTCGGGTCCGCGGTCGGGTCCGTCAGATCGGCGGCGCCCGGCGCGTCGAGGCCGTCCGGGTCCCGGGCCTGCTGCGCCGAGGCCCGGCGCACCGCCTCCGGATCGCCGACGCCGAGCGGGAAGAAGAGGTCGAAGGCGGCGTCGAAGACCCCGCGTTGCCCGTCGGTGCGCAGCAGCGCGGCGGCGAGTCCGGCCCGGACCTGCTCGCGCTCGGCGAGGCCGAGGACGGCCAGGACGGCCGCGGCGTCGACCGTCTCGGCGGGCCCGATCCGCAGGCCGTGGGTGCGCAGCGCGCGCACGAAGGCGGTCAGCCGGGCGGCGACATCCGCAGGATCGGAGGTGCCACCGGACGGGGCCGGGACGGTCATGCGAGGGTGAGCTTCTGCGCGGCCTTCAGCACGTCGTCCTGGTGCTTGAGGACGACCCCGAGGGTGGCCCGGACGACCGTCTCGTCCAGGGTGTCGGCGCCGAGTGCGAGCAGGGTGCGGGCCCAGTCGACCGTCTCGGCGACCGAGGGTGCCTTGCGCAGCTCCAGTGCCCGCAGCGCGCCGACCACCCGGACCAGCGAGTCGGCCAGCGCCGCGTCCAGCCCGGGGACGCGCAGCCGGACGATCCGGCGCTCCAGTTCGGCCTCCGGGTAGTCGAGGTGGAGGAAGAGGCAGCGGCGGCGCAGTGCCTCGGAGAGTTCCCGGGTGGCGTTGGAGGTGAGCAGGACGAAGGGGCGGCGGGTCGCGGTGATGGTGCCCAGCTCGGGCACGGTGACCTGGTAGTCGCTGAGCACTTCGAGCAGCAGCGCCTCGACCTCGACGTCGGCCTTGTCCATCTCGTCGATGAGCAGCACGGTCGGTTCGTCGCCCCGGATGGCGGTGAGCAGCGGCCGGGTGAGCAGGAACTCCTCGCCGAAGATGTCGGTGCGGGCCGCGTCCCAGCCCTCGTCCCGCCCGGCGGTGATCCGCAGCAGCTGCTTGGCGTGGTTCCACTCGTAGAGGGCGCGGGACTCGTCGATGCCCTCGTAGCACTGGAGCCGGACCAGCCGGGCCCGGCCGAGCGCGGCGACGGCCTTGGCGAGTTCGGTCTTGCCGACGCCGGCCGGGCCTTCGACCAGGAGCGGCTTGCCGAGCCGGTCGGCGAGGAAGACGGTGGTGGCGACCTCCGTGGAGGCCAGGTAGCCGACCTCGGCCAGCCGTGCGGCCGTGTCGGCCACCGACTCGAAGAACTGCGTGCCCTCGCCGACCATGCCTGCCCCGCATCCCCGTGGTCCGGTGTCTGTCGCCAGCACCCTACCGGTGGGTCACTTCGCTGTCCCGGCTCCCCTGTCTCCCGGAGGCGGCGGCACCCGGCAGGCAGGGGAGCCGGCAGGCAGGGGCGCAGGGAGGAGCCAGGACCGGGCGGAGCCGGTGGGGCGGGGTGCGGCGGTGGCCGCACCCCGCCCGGTGTCGTGCCGGCCCCTGAGGGAGGGTCGGTCCGGGAGGGTCAGTTGATGTAGACGTGCGGGCTGCCGGCCACCGAGCTGTCCTTCACCGGCCCGTAGGTGGCGCTGAAGTACCCGGTTGCGAAACAGGTGCTCGGGCCGGAGACCTTGGGCAGGGCCTGGGCGTTGAAGCCGATGGTCTGGCCGACGTTGCTGGTGGTGCCGCTGATGCCGGCGGGGGCGCGGTAGACGCAGGTGATGGTGCCGAGGATGGTCTTCAGTACCACCGTGGTCTGGAGCGGGCCGACGGCGGTGGGGTCGAGCGAGACCGGGTTGCCGGGGGCGTCGCTGACCGAGTTGGTGTAGGGCAGGTTGTTGACCGTGATGCTCTGCACGGAGGTCACGCCGATGACGTTGGCGGTGCAGGAGCCGAAGGTCTGGGTGTTGAGCTGCTCGGTGGCCACCCCGGGCGCGGCCGGGTTGCTGGTGACGGTCGCCGAGAAGGAGGAGGCGGCGCACTTGATGCCGCTCGTCCCGGTGGCGCTGGAGTAGAAGGTGGCGAAGCTGCCGGACACCAGGTCGGCGGTGAGCACGTCGCCGACGGCGATGTTCGGCCCGCCCACCGAGGTGTGGGTGAGCACGGCGGAGCCGGCGGCCTGGGCGGGGGTCATGGTGCCGGCGGCCAGCACCGCGGCGGCGGCGAGGGCGGTGGCTCCGAGGGTACGGCGGATGCGCATGAGGGTGTGCCTCTCCGGGCGAGTCGGGTGGGGGAGCCCGTGCGGTCGGTGTGGGGGTGCGCGCGGCATCGTCGGCCGCGGCCCGGCCGGGACGGGGGAGGGTGTGCTGGGTGTGGCGCCGCGAACGGCGACTCGGCGGGCCCGGCGCCACGGGCCCGCCCGTACGGCGCGGTACCGGCGGCACGACGTTGTGCGGCGGGTACGACGCGGCCTGGGCCGACCGGAAGGAACCGGCCGGGTACGGCTGAGTACGGCGGGGTACGGCGGGGTGGAACGTCCAGCGCAAGTGCGGGAGTGCAGGGTGCACGTCGGCGGCTGCCACCGCCGGGCATGCGTTCGCCATACTGAGCAGTCGGAACGCGTGCGGGCTTCCGGCGGCCTCGGCCGCGGATTGGAAACCCGCCAGTGTTGTAAACCTGATGTCGCGCCAATGTCAAGGCAATGCACAGGAGTTGGGGACTGAAGATGGCGATGGACCCGGATCTCCGTGGGAATGCCGACGTGGTCCTGATCCCCGGTGCGCGCACCGGGCGCGACCCGGCCCGCTCGATCAAACGCGGCCCGAGCCGGCTGCCGCCCGGAGTGGTCGCGGCGACCCAGCGGGAGCGCCTGCTCGACGGGCTGGTCCACACGGTGGCGCAACACGGCTACCAGCGCGCCACGGTGAGCGACATCTGTCGCGCCGCCGGGGTGACCAGGCCGGTCTTCTACGAGCTGTTCAGCGGCAAGGAGGACGCCTTCCTCGCCGCCCACCGGCACGGCACCGGGGTGGTGATCCGGCGGATGGCGCGGGCGTTCGCCGCCTCGCCGGACTGGTGCACCGGGATCCGCGAGGCGCTCCGGGCGATGCTCGTACTGCTGGCCGGGGTGCCGGCCTTCGCGACCATGGCGGTGATCGAACTGGACGCGGTCGGCCCGGCCGGGCGCCGCGAGCGGGACCAACTCCTCGTCAAGTTCCGGGCGTTCTTCGCCGAGATCCCCGAACTCCCGGACGGTGTCGGGTCGGAGGCGATGGTCGACGCGGTGGTCGGCGGCGTCTACTCCACCCTCCAGCGCTGCATCGACACCGACCGAACCGCCGAACTCCCTGACCTGCTACCCACCTTGAGCCTCTTCTGCCTGGCGCCGTTCCTCGGTCCGGCCGAGGCCGCGCGCCGTCTGGCCTCGTCCGGACCGGCGCCGGACCGGGGCCGGGGAGCGGACGATGATCCTTCGTGCACCCGTATTGACCCGGTCAATACCGGGCAGTAGCTTCCCAGTTACCCACTGCGGCCCGACCGGTCCGCCCCGCTGCCGAGGGGTGGCCCTCCGCTGCCGTGCCGCAGAACGCTGTCCGCGCCAGGACAACGTGCCAGTGCCTGCCCGTCCCCACCACCCGAGGGAGCACACATGGCCACGTCCGAGGACGCCGCCCACCCGACCGGAAGCACCCCGGCCCCCGCGTCACCCACCCAGGACAGAGGCCGGGTCCGGCTGAGGCGAACGGCGCTGATGGCCGTACCCGCCGTCGCCGCCGGCGCGGTGCTGATGGCCCTGACCGCGCAGGGCGTGCTCGCCGCCCAGTTCGACATCTCCGGAATGCCGTTCGTCGTCACCGCCGACAGCCTGGACGGCGTCGGCTTCGAGCAGTTCGGCAGCCTGGACCACATGATCAAGGACAGTCCCAACGCCGGTGACACCGGTGGCCAGGTCCTGGTCGCGGTCTCGGCGATCAAGGAGGCCTCGCTCACCAAGCTGTGCCAGAGCGTCGAGCTCGGCGGTATCAACCTGCTGATCAGGGCCGGCGACGCCGGCACGCCCGTCACCGCCACCGACCTCACCACCGACTCCGATCTGCTCTCCGGCGACGCGGAGTTCAAGAACATCGAGATCGGCGGCGACGCCAGCACCTACACCAAGGCCGGCGTCCAGGGCCTGCCCGGGGTCTTCGGCCAGCAGGCCGACACGGTCAAGATCCGCAACCTCCGGCAGCACAACTACGCCACCACCGCCGGCGCCTTCAAACTGCCCAACCTCCGGCTGAGCTTCAGCTCCGAGGGCTGCTGACGGTGGCGGGACCCGAGCCGGAGACACCGGCCGAGGCGGAGGCGCAGGTCGAGCCGGAGGCACTGGCGGGACCTGAAGTGCAGACGGGACCTGAAGTGCAGACGGGACCTGAAGTGCAGGTGGGACCTGAAGTACAGGCAGGGCCGAAGGCCCGGGCGAGTGCGGTCGCCCGGGCCCGGCTGGCCTGGCGCGGCTGGCGGGGCCGACGGCCCTTCTGGGGCGGCGTGCTGGTCCTGTTCGGCGGCGCCGAGATCCTCTTCACGCAGCGCGCCCCGCTGCCCATCGTGCTGCACATCGGGATCCAGGGGCTGGCCGGCTACCTCGTCCCGGCGGTGATGGTGCTCTGCGGCCTGCTGATCCTCTTCAACCCGGCCCAGCGGCTGTTCTACTCGATCCTCGCCGTGCTGGCCTCGCTGGGCAGTTGGCTCACCTCCAACCTCGGCGGCTTCCTGCTCGGGATGCTGTTCGGCGTGATCGGCAGCTGCCTCGCCTTCGGGTGGCTGCCCGACCAGCCCCCGCGCCGCCGCTGGCTGCGCCGGGACCGGACCGGACGCAAGGCCGCCGACCCGGCCGGCGTCTGAGGGGGCCGTGGCGGGGGCCGGTCGCGGCCGGTGACCGACGCCCGCCACGGCCGACAGGGCCGGCGCCCCGCCCCCGGCGAAGGGAGAGCGCCGGGGACGGGGCGTCGTTCGTTCCGAGTTCCGTCCGGGAAGCCGGCGGGCCGGGCAGCCCGGGCGAACGGGCAACCCGGGCAGCCCGGGCGAACCGGCAACCCGGTCGGCAGGCGTCAGATCGTCGCCGTGTCGATGACGAAGCGGTAGTGCACATCGCTCGCCAGCACCCGCCGGTACGCCTCGTTGATCCGCTCGGCCGGGATCAGCTCGATCTCCGCGCCTATCCCGTGCTCGGCGCAGAAGTCCAGCATCTCCTGGGTCTCCGCCAGGCTGCCGATCATCGAGCCCGAGAGCGACCGCCGCCCCAGGAGCAGCGAGTGCGCGCCCAGGCTGATCGGCTTCGCCGGTGCGCCCACCTGGACCAGCGTGCCGTCGGTGCGCAGCAGCCCGAGGTAGGCGCTCAGGTCCAGGTCGGCCGAGACGGTGTTGAGGACGAGGTCGAACCGTCCGGCCAGCTCGGTGAACGTCGCCGGGTCGGAGGTGGCGCGGTAGTCGTGGGCGCCGAGCCGGAGCCCGTCCTCCCGCTTGCGCAGCGACTGGCTGAGCACGGTGACCTCCGCGCCCTTGGCCCGGGCGAGCCGCACCCCCAGGTGACCGAGCCCGCCGAGCCCGACCACGGCGACCTTCCGCCCGGGCCCGGCGCCCCAGTGGCTGAGCGGCGAGTAGACCGTGATGCCCGCGCAGAGCAGCGGCGCGGCCACGTCCAGCGGCAGCGCCTCGGGGATGCGCAGGGCGTACTGCTCGTCCACCACCAGCTGCTTCGCGTACCCGCCGTAGGTCGGCGAGCCGTCCCGGCCGAGGCCGTTGTAGGTGAAGACGATGCCGTCCCCGCCCGTGCAGTACTGCTGGAGCCCGGCGCGGCAGTTGTCGCACTCCCGGCAGGAGTCGACGAAGCAGCCGACGCCGACCCGGTCGCCGACCGTCCAGCGGGAGACGGCGGAGCCGACCGCCGCGACCACCCCGGCGATCTCGTGGCCCGGGACCATCGGGAAGATGCCCGGCCCCCAGTCCTCGTCGACCTGGTGGATGTCCGAGTGGCAGATCCCGGCGTAGCGGACGTCGATCAGGATGTCGTGCGCGCCGAGCGCCCGGCGCGGCACGGTGGTGCGCTCCAGCGGGGCCTTCGGGGCCGGGGCGGCGTAGACCGCGATCCGGCCGGGCTGGTCGGGGGACTCGGAGGTCTCCGCCGTAGTGGTGCTTCCGGTGCTGTTCCCGGTGTCGGCGGTGTGTGCGGTGATCGTCGTGTTCGTCATGCCCCAAGCCTCGGCGAGCCGTTCGGGGCGGGCCAGGTCAGTGGTCGTCGTACGACCACCGGTCCTACCACTGGCAGTATCACCCACGGCGCCCGTCCACCCGGGCGGGCTGGCTCATACTGCTGGCATGGACCAGCGCACCGAGCTCAGCGAATTCCTGCGGTCCCGGCGAGCCCGGCTGCGGCCGGCCGATGTCGGCCTGCCCGACTACGGCGGCCGCCGCCGCGTCCCGGGGCTGCGCCGCGAGGAGCTGGCCCAGCTCGCGGGGGTGAGCACGGCCTACTACGTCCGGCTGGAGCAGGGGAACGGCGACAACGTCTCCACGGCCGTCCTGGAGGCGATCGCCCGCGCGCTGCGGCTCGAACCGGCCGAGCGCGAGCACCTGCTGCGGATCACCCGGCCGGTGCGCCGCAGCCCCGGTCGGGGCCGCCCGATGCGCACGCAGCAGGTCCGGCCCGAGCTGACGCAGCTGCTGGACGTGATGGACGGCGTCCCGGCCTACATCCTGGGGCGGCGGCTCGACGTGCTCGCCTGGAACCGCCTCGGCAACGCCGTGATCGGGGACGTCGCCGCGCTGCCGCCGGAGCGGCGCAACCTCGCCTGGCACGTCTTCTTCGACCAGGGTGCCCGGGAGCTCTACCTGGACTGGGAGGCCAAGGCGGCCGACCTGGTGGGGATGCTCCGGCTCTACGCGGGCCGCGACCCGGACGACCCCCGGCTGACCTCGCTGATCGGCGAACTCTCGGTCAAGAGCGAGGACTTCCGGCGGCTGTGGGCGGCGCACAACGTCCTGGACAAGGGGCACGGGGTCAAGGAGCTGCACCACCCGGTGGTCGGCCGACTGACCCTGCGCTACGAGACCTTCCGTCCGGCCGGCGACCCGGACCAGGTGCTGGTGGCGTACCACGCGGAGCCGGGCTCGTCCTCGGCCGAGTCGCTGCGGCTGCTGGCGAGCTGGATCGCCACCGGGCCGTCCGGAGGTGACGCGGAGGCGCGCCGCCCGGAGCAGGAGGCCGGGTCCGGGGCCCAGTCCGATTCCGCCTCGAACTCCGCCTCGAACTCCGGCTCGGGCTCGGGATCCGGAGTTTCGTCGCCGGGCCGGTAGTCCTCTTCCCGGAGCCCGCGGTGGGCCGGTGGTCCCGTCCGGCCAGGGACCACCGGCCCTGTCCCGACCCCCGGGCGGGGCCGTTCAATGGAACCGCGCCGGGCCCGGACCGCCCCCTGCCCGGAACCGGCCGGGGGCCCGCCGGAACGGTGAAAAGCACTGGTCCGGCGGGTAACTGACGGAACGTCAGCTCTCGCTAGGCTGCCCGTCATGGACACCACCAGTACCACCGCCGAGTACGACCGGCTGATCGCGCGACACCACGCCATGCGGCTGCGCCGGCAGATCCTCGTACCGGCGCCACCCTTTCCCGCCGCGCCCGAGGATCCGCCCCCGCCTCCCGGTGGCGCCGACGGCTACCACGGCTACGACGGGGCGGCCGACCAGCGGCTGATCCTCTGCGACCTGGGCCTGGTCGCCCCGTTCGGCGCGCTCATCGACCACCTCTACGCCTGCATGTTCCGCCGCCGCCCGTTCCTGCGCGCCCTGTTCCCGGAGTCCATGGCGTTCCAGCAGGCCCACCTTGAGCGGATGTTCGAGTACCTGGTCGAGCGGCTGCACCGACCGGCCGAACTGGCCGACACCCTCACCCGGCTCGGCCGCGACCACCGGAAGCTCGGCGTCCGGCCGGTCCACTACGAGGCCTTCGAGGAGGCGCTCCGCGAGGCGATCCGGCACCGGGCGGGCGCGCGGTGGCACGCCGGGCTGGAAGCGGCCTGGGTGCGGATGCTGCGCTTCGCCGTTCGCTCGATGGTGGCGGGCGCCGAGGCGGCGCTCACCGAACCCCCGTACTGGCAGGCCACGGTGGTCGGCCACGAACGCCGCCGCCACGACCTCGCCGTGCTCCGGGTGCGCACCGGCGAGCCCTACCCGTACCGGGCCGGACAGTACGGGACGGTCGAGCACCCGGCCCTGCCGCACAGCTGGCGGCAGTACTCGATGGGCTGCGCGCCGCGTGCCGACAACGAGTTGGAGTTCCACGTCCGCCGCACCGGGCCGGGCGGGGTGAGCGCGGCCCTGGTCGGGAGCACCGCCGTCGGCGACCGCCTCCGGCTGGGGCCGCCGCGCGGCACGCTGATGCCGGAGGACGACACCAGGGACCTCCTGCTGGTGGCGGGCGGCACCGGACTCGCCCCGATGAAGGCGATCGTGGAGCGGCTGGTGGAGCACCGCCCGCGCGGACAGCGGGTCCACCTCTTCGTCGGCGCGCGGAACCGGGACGAGCTCTACGACTGGCCGGCGCTGGCCGAACTCGGCCTCCGCAAAACGTGGTTGGAACTCGTCCCGGTCACCGAGGACGCCGGGGCCGAGGACGCCGCCGGCCGTCCGTACGCCCCCGGCGGGCGGCTGGCCGAGGCGGTCGGCCGGGCCGCCGACTGGTCCGAGCACCGGGCCTGTGTCAGCGGACCGGCGGGCCTGGTCGACGAGGTGCGCACCCGACTGGCCGCCGCCGGCCTGCCTGCCGCCCGGATCCACCACGACCCGGTGCTCGGCCGGTTCTGAGTACCCGACGACGGGCGTCGGCCTCAGCCACCGGCCGTCGCCGCTACCGGTAGCAGTACGAGTCCGAGGAGGCGTCGCCGCCCGCCAGGTGCGTCTGGTGCACCCGCAGCCCCCGGAACTCCGCGCCGTGCGGGAAGAAGCGGCGGTCCACGGTCATCCCGCCCGTCTCCGGGTCGGCGTCCAGCTTGACGATCCACGGCTCGATGCCGTCGGGGTAGAACTGGTCGTCCCACGCGCCGTAGAGCGAGTTGGTGAGGTAGATCCGCCGCCCGTCCCGGCTGATCTCGACCATCTGCGGCGCGCCGCTCAGCGGGCGGCCCGGCTCGGCCGGGTGCGGGGTCCTGGCCGTCACCCCGCCGAGCCGCACCGAGGCGGTGAGCAGCGGGTGGAACGGGTCCGACACGTCGTACTGGAGCAACTCCCCGGTGCCCCAGGCGGAGACGTACAGCCAGCGGTCGTCCACCGACAGGTTGATGTCGGTCACCAGCGGCGGCACGGCGCCGAAGGGCTGGAGCACGGGCGGCAGGTCCTCGGCCTTGGCCGGTTCGGCGGGTATCTCGATCACCTTGCGCGCGGTGAACGCCTCGCCCTGCCGGTACCAGAGCCAGACCGAGGCCGAGAGGTCCTCCACATTGGTGACCACCCCGGCGAAGCCCCATTCGGCCTGCGGGTCGTGGGCCGGGCGCAGTTCCAGCACCATCTGGTACTGGTCGCCGAGGTCGATCCGCTGCAGGTGCCGCCCGGTGTCCAGCTCCCAGAAGTGCAGCGAGTGCCCGTACTTGCGGCCCAGCAGCAGCTCCGGCACCACACCGTCCTCGACCATCCACGGGGTGCCCCACTCGCTGGTGACACCCACATTGCTGCCCAGGTGCCACCAGACGTCGTAGGAGAAGTTCTGCGAGCCGCGCTCCGTCTCCCAGGGGCGCAGCACGTCGAAGGTGGTGTGGTCGAGCAGGGCGACCCCGCCGGGCCCGTCGCCGCCCGCGGCCGCGCCGAGGCAGGACAGGAAGACGCCGTCCGGCCCGCAGTGCAGGGTGTGGGGCCGCGAGTACCCGGCTCTCGCGGCCAGTTCCTCCGCCGCCACCGTCTTCACCAGTCTCGGTCGGACCGGGTCCGGCCGGGTGTCCAGCACGTGCAGCCGGGACGACCGCAGCCCGGGCAGCAGCAGGTAGCGCCGCTCGGGGTTGTCGTGGCAGGCGTGCGCGAGGGCGCTGGAGCAGGCGTTCCAGCCGAAGTGGTGCAGTTCGTCGCCCACGTCGGGCATGTCGGTGAAGTTGAGCACGCGCCCGTAGCTCGGCGACGCCGGGTCGGTGTCGACGGTGATCAGCGCGTCCGGCCGCTGCGCCGACCGGTCGAACCCGGCGACGTAGGCGAGCTTCTCGGGTGGAGCGGCGATCGCCTCGGCGGGCGTGCGGTACAGGGAGGGATCGCTGTGTCCGGACGGGCGGTCTTCCTGCGGGCCGTGTTCATGCGGCATGCTGGCTCCTCAACTCGCCTGCTCGGCAAGGTAAGTGACAATGGCCCGGGTAGCCTTGCACGGACTCGCGGGCGCACAGCAGGCGCACGGGGAGCGAGCGGGGGGCCGGAGGCGGCGCGCCCCCGACCCCCCCGAACTCAGCTTCGAATCAGTGCACCGCGAGCGGGAAGTACGCGCCCAGCCAGCGGTCGAGCTCGGCGAACACCTGGGTGCGGGCGGTCTCGCCGGACAGCACCAGGTCGTGCATCCCGCCCTTGATCCGGACGATCGTCACATGGCGGCCCAGGTGCGGCCCGGCGGCCGAGATGTCGTCGGCGCGCAGGACGGCGTCCGCGTGGTGCAGCGCGGCGTGCCAGCGAGTGGTGGCGATCGAGGCGGTGGAGGCCATCAGCAGCACCGGCACGTCGATGCCGAGCCCGCGCCGCACCTCGCGGTGGCCGCGCTGGATCGCGGCCAGCCAGCCGGCAAACAGCGGCACGCCCTCGGCCGGCTTGAGCTTCAGGTCGAAGTCCCACTCGCCGCGGAAGTCCCGGTGCAGGCTGTGCACGTAGTGCGGGTTGAGCGCGGACGGCAGGATCCGGGTCGGCGCGATCCGGGCGATCGCCTCCAGGGCCGGGGCGCCGAGGGTGCGCACCGCGGGGGAGGCCGGCATGGTCAGGAACGGGCTGTTGAGGAACAGCCCGTCGACCAGGCCGCGCCCGGCCCGGCGGCCCGCCCACAGGGCGGCGATCAGCCCGCCGGTGGAGTGCCCGTTGACCAGCAGCCGGCGGTGGCCGTCCTGCTCGCGGATGATCCGCACCGCCTGGTCCAGCTCCTCGTCGTAGGCGGCGAGGTCGCGGACGAAGTTCGGCGAGTGGTGCGCGCGCAGCGAACGGCCGTACTTGCGCAGGTCGATCGCGTAGAAGGAGAAGCCGGCGGCCACGTAGTGGTCGGCGAGGTGGGTCTGGAACCAGTAGTCGTTGTAGCCGTGGATGTAGAGGACGGCCCGGTCCGAACCGGGGACCAGCCGGCGGACCAGCGTCGCCGTGACCTCGCCCTCCTCGTCCGGACGCAGCGGCAGCTCGGCCGCCTCGTAGGGGGCACCCAGGATGTCTTCGCGGAACTCCATGGCCACTCGCACCCAATCTCTGGTCGGACTCCGGTCGGAATCGCGGGACGCCGGAACCTCGGCGCCCGGACCCCCTGACGATACCGGCCGGTAGCCTCGGCCGTGACGGCGACTCGGGCCCGGCGCCTATGCTGCGGACATGCCCGAGATGCCCGACCCGACCGCCGCACCGTCCGAGGACTATCCGGTCGACGAACGACTGCCCGTGCTGCGCGAGACCGACCTCGGGCGGGCGAAGCTGCTCCCCGACGTCGACCACGACGGCGGCTGGCTGCTGACCCTGGACGACACCCCGCAGTCCTACGTCGACCTCGGTGACCCGACCCACCTGGAGTTCGAGTACACCCGGCGCCTCGGCCACCTCGTCGACGCGCTCGACGTGCCGGAGGACGGACGGGTGGACGCCCTCCACCTCGGCGGCGGCGCCCTGACCCTGCCCCGCTACCTCGCCGCCACCCGCCCCGGCTCGCGCCAGCGCGTGGTCGAGGTGGACGGCCCGCTGCTCGACCTGGTCGAACAGCACCTCCCCTGGCAGGGGCCCGGCGTCGACATCACCGCCGAGGTCGGCGACGCCCGCGAGGCCCTCGCGACCCTGGCACGGACCGCGCCCGGCAGCCTGGACCTCGTCGTCGCGGACGTGTTCCACGGCTCGCGCACCCCCGGCCACCTCACCTCGGTGGAGTTCCTGCGGCTGGCCGCCGCCGTGCTGCGCCCCGGCGGCCTCTACGCGGCCAACCTCGCCGACGGCGCCCCGCTCGCCTTCGCCCGCGCCCAGACGGCGACGCTGCGCGCGGTCTTCCCGCAGACCTGCCTGATCGCCGAACCGCCCGTGCTGCGCGGGCGCCGTTACGGCAACATCCTGCTGGTCGGCTCCGCCGGACCGCTGCCGGTCGCGGACCTCGTCCGGCGGCTGGCCGGGGACATCTTCCCGGCCCGGCTGACCGACGGCGCGGACCTCGCGGCCTTCGCCGGCCGCACGGCACCGGTCACCGACGCCACCGCCACCGACTCCCCGCCCCCGCCGGACGGCGCGTTCAGCGTCGGCTGACCGGCGCGCGGGAGCGGGGCCCGGCGCGCCGGGTGACCGCACCCCGGGTTCACGCCCCCGGCGGTGTCAGAATCGGCGGGTCGTAGCGGACCTGGTCGTAGCCGACCAGGTCCCGGGGGACACCCACCCGAGGGAGCGAGCGAGAGATGAGCGGCGCGGAGCGTCCGGACCTGGCGGCGGTGCCCGAGACGGCACTGTGGACCCTCTGGCAACGGGCCGTCGAGGCCCGCCGGCCGGACGCGCTGCTGCACGATCCCAAGGCCGTCGAACTCGTCGACCGGATCGACTTCCCGTTCGCGGAACGCTTCGGCACCAGCGCGACGCAGTCCCGGCTGCAGGCGCTGCGAGTGGGCTGCTTCGACCGCGAGGTCGCCGACTTCCTGGCCCGCGAGCCGCGCGGCACGGTCGTCTGCCTGGGGGAGGGCCTGGAGACCCAGTACTGGCGGGTCGACAACGGCCGGGCGCAGTGGCTCTCGGTCGACCTCCCCGAAGCGGTGGAACTGCGCGAACGCCTCCTGCCACCCGGCCCGCGACAGCGCTACCTGGCTGCCGACGCCACCGACCTCACCTGGGCCGAGGCGGTGGACCGTGACCGCGCCGTCCTGATCACCGCCCAGGGCCTGCTGATGTACCTCCCCCCGCCCCGGGTCCGCGACCTCGTCGCCGCCTGCGCCGAGCGTTTCCCCGGCGGCTCCCTCGTCCTGGACGCCGTCCCGCGCTGGTTCGCCCGCCTCACCCGGACCGGGAAGATGCGCACCTCCGGCTACCAGGCACCCCCGATGCCGTGGTCGATGGACGCCCGCGAGCGCGACAAGCTCCGCACCGCGAGCCCGGCCGTCACCGCCGTCCGCGACGTCCGCCCCACCGCCGACCACGGCCCCCTGGCCTCCCTCCTCCCCCTCGTCCTCGCCGTCCCACCCCTCTCCACCCACCGCCCCACGGTCACCGTCCTGGACTTCGCCACCCGGACCTGAGCGGCCCCGGTAGAGGAAATCCCCCGCCGCCGATGACACGGCGGCGGGCTCCGGCGCGCGACCCGGCGCCGACCGGGTCGCGCGGACGGCCCGGGGCGCGGAACCGCCGGGCGGGCCCACACGTCGTACGCAGGGGTGATCGGCCGGGGGGACGGGCCGCCCGGCACGTTAGGCTGCCCTCTCGGGGAGCGGCCTGGTGCCGCCATTCGGACGACTGTCGAGACCGGCGCGCGAGCCGCGGGGACCTGATCGGGACCTGGGCGGGCCTGCCGCGGGTCTCGTCCTGCCACGGAGGTACTGGCCTTGCTGCACATCGACGCCTGGATCGAAGGCGTACCACCGGGCGCGGTGTACGCCCTCGTTGCGCTGATCATCGGACTGGAGTCGCTGGGCATCCCGCTCCCCGGGGAGATCGCCCTGGTCTCCGCCGCCCTGCTGGCCTCGCGCGGCGTGGTCAGCCCGGCCTGGGTGGCGGCCTGCGCGATCGCCGGCGCGATCATCGGTGACTCGATCGGCTACTCGATCGGCCGCAAGGGCGGCAAGCCGCTGTTCGAGAAGCTCGGCCGCAAGTTCCCCAAGCACTTCGGGCCCGGCCACCTGGCCAGCGCCGAGCGCTCCTTCCAGAAGTGGGGCATGTGGGCGGTCTTCTTCGGCCGCTTCATCGCCCTGCTGCGCATCTTCGCGGGCCCGCTGGCGGGCGCCCTGAAGATGCCGTACTGGAAGTTCCTGATCGCCAACGTCCTCGGCGGCGTGGTCTGGGCCGGCGGCACGACGTGGCTGGTCTACCAGGTCGGCAAGGTCGCCGAGCAGTGGCTGTCGAAGTTCTCCTGGATCGGCCTGCTGCTCGCCGTTGCCGTCGGCGCGTTCTCGGCCTGGTTCATGAAGCGCCGCGCCGCGAAGGCCGCGCACGCCCTGGAGGCCGAGGACGCGGCGAAGACCGTGGACGCGGCCCCGACGGTCACCGCGCCCGCCGCCGACTGACGGCCCCGGGTCCGCCCGGAACGGGCGCACCCGGAACCGACCCGCGCGAGCCGCTGCCCGGAGCACCCGCTCCGGGCAGCGGCGTTCGCGGCGGCACAGGACCGCGGAACCGCACGACCGCACCACCGAACGACTGCACCACCGAACGACTGCACCACCGAACGACCGAACCACCGAACGACCGAACAGCACGCGAAGTAGGAAGTAGGAGCACCATGCGGATCGGACTCCTGGGCACCGGCACCTGGGCGGAGCGGGTGCACGCGCCCGCCCTCGCGGAGCACCCCGGCGTCGAGTTCGCGGGCGTCTGGGGCCGTCGCCCCGAGGCGGCCGCCGCGCTCGGCGAGAAGTACGGCGTCCCCGGCCGCACCGACCTCGACCGACTGCTCGCCGAGGTCGACGCCGTCTCGATCGCCCTGCCGCCGACCGTGCAGGCGGACCTCGCGGTGCGTGCCGCCGAGGCCGGCTGCCACCTGCTGCTCGACAAGCCCGTCGCGCTCACCGTCCCCGACGCCCGCCGGGTGGTCGAGGCGGCCGAGGCGCACCGGGTGGCCTCGGTGGTGTTCTTCACCGTCCGCTTCGGCGGCGAGCAGCTGCCGTGGATCGAGGAGCAGGCCGCCGTCGGCGGCTGGTTCACCGGCCGCTCGGACTGGCTCGGCTCGGTCTTCGCCCCCGACTCCACCAGCGCGTACGCGGCCTCGCAGTGGCGCAAGGACAAGGGCGCGCTCTGGGACGTCGGCCCGCACGCGCTCTCCGTGCTGCTGCCCGTGCTCGGCGACGCGACCGCCGTCACCGCCGTGCCCGGCCCGCTGGACACCGTGCACCTGGTGCTGCGCCACGTCGGCGGAGCCTCCAGCACCCTCGCGCTGAGCCTGACCGCACCGGTCGCCGGCGGCGGCACCGCGATGGAACTGCGCGGCGAGTCCGGCACCGTCCGGCTGCCGGAGCGCGGGGAGGGCCCGCACGCGGCGTTCCACCGCGCCCTGGACGCCCTCGCGACCGCCGCCCGCACCGGCGAGGCCCACCCCTGCTCGGCCGCGTTCGGCCTGCGCACGGTGGAGATCCTCGCCGCCGCGGAGCGTTCGCTCGCGGCGGGCGCCACCGTCGAGATCTGAGGCGGGGGCCGACGACCGGGGGCCGTCGGCCGGTCCCCGGTCCGGCCGTCAGCCGCCCAGCAGCTGGTCCGCGAACGCGCGCACCCGCTCCGCCGTGATGCCCTCGCGCTGCTCCACCGCCAGCGGGTGGCCGGTCGGCTCCAGCTCGACCAGCGGGCGCAGACCGACGGCCCGGGTGTGCACATGCGTCTTGAGCAGCAGCGTGGACTCCGGGTAGACCGGCAGCTCGGTGACCAGCCAGCCGAAGTACGGGGGCTCCTGCTCCCGGGCCGGGTCCTCCCACAGGTCGTGGGCCCGGGCGAAGTTCGGTTCGCTCAGCGACACCCAGACGCCCCAGGAGAAGGTCTCGCCGGTGTCCCGCACCGGGATCTCGATCAGGCCGTGCACGTAGAACTCCCGGCCCTTGATCACGCACTGGTCGGGGGTGAGCTCACTGTCCCTGCGCCGGGCGTAGCGCGGCTTCCAGCCCGTCGGGGCCGGGGAGCCGTAGGAGAGCGGCGGGCCGTCGTGCCGTTCGGCGCAGCAGGCGCAGGTGTGACCGCGGTCGGGGGCGTCATGGTGGGCGGGGGTGTGCGCGGGGGACATGGCGCAGAGCATAAAGGACCTGGTCGGAGCCGTTGTCACTGCCCTGTGCGAGGGTGGAGGGGTGACGCTGGAGGACCTCGTCCGGCTGCGCCGGGCCCGTGACGCGATGGACCGTGACTACGCGCTGCCGTTGGACGTGCCGGCGCTGGCGCGGGTGGCGCTGATGTCGCCGGGCCACTTCTCGCGCAGCTTCCGGGCCGCCTTCGGGGAGACCCCGTACAGCTATCTCATGACCCGGCGGATCGAGCGCGCCAAGGCCCTGCTGCGGCGCGGGGACCTCTCGGTGACGGAGGTGTGCTTCGCGGTGGGCTGCACCTCGCTGGGGTCGTTCAGTTCGCGCTTCACCGAGCTGGTCGGGGAGAGCCCCAGCGCCTACCGGGCCCGGGGCCACGAGGACGGCGCCGCGATCCCGGCCTGCTACGCGAAGCTGTACACCAGACCGGTCAGGAACGGAGAAGCGCATCGTCCGCCCCACCCGTAGCGTGAGGCGCATGGACATCAAGCTTTCACAGTGCTTCATCGCCGTCGACGACCACGACAAGGCGCTCGCCTTCTACCGCGACGTCCTCGGCCTGGAGGTGCGCAACGACGTCGGGTTCGAGAACATGCGCTGGGTGACGGTCGGCGCGCCCTCGCAGCCCGAGGTGGACATCGTGCTCGAACCGCCGCTGGCGGACCCGAACGCCTCGGCCGCCGACCGGCAGGCCATGGCGGAACTGCTGGCCAAGGGGCTGCTGCGGGCGGTCATCTTCGCCACCGAGGACTGCGACGCGACCTTCGAGCGGATCCGTGCGGCGGGCGGCGAGGTGCTCCAGGAGCCGATCGACCAGCCGTACGGCGTGCGTGACTGCGCCTTCCGCGACCCGGCCGGCAACATGCTGCGGTTCACCCAGCGGAAGTCGAAGTAGGGCCTGTCCCGGTCCGTCTGTCGGGTGGCGCTCCCGCGGGTCAGCCCGCGTGGCCGCCCGGCGGTCGGCGGTCGGCGGGGCGGGCCGGGGGGATGACCGGGGCCCGGAAGTCGCGCGGACCGCTCCACAGTGCCGGGACGGCGTCGCTGCGGCGGGCCAGCTCGTAGGCCAGCGGCTCGTAGTTCACCCGCCACCCCTGGAAGTGCGGCCAGGCCTCGTGGGCGGGCCGTTCGTGCGGGAACCCGGCGGCGGCGATCAGGGCGACGGCTGCGTCGAACTCGGTGTAGCTGAGGCGGATCGCCGTGTCCGGAGCCGGGTCGGGGTCGAAGTCGACCCGCATCGAGCGCCCGATGTCGCGCAGCGCGGTGAACCCGGCCCGGAGCACCAGCCGGGCCTCCGGCGGGGCGGTGCGCGGGCAGATCGCCAGGTGGACGGCGGCGGCGTCCATGACGGCGATCAGTCCGACCACCCAGCTGCGGTTGGGCTGCGGGGAGCGGAAGGAGATCAGCACCGGGTAGTTGGAGTGGCTCTCGCCGAGGTCGGCGGCGAGGCGCTCCCAGTCCCGGTAGAGCTGGGGGAGGGCGGTCTCGGTGTCCACCAGGGACTGGCGGGCGAGCAGCTCCGGGCCCCAGGCGGGCTCGCCGGCCCGGGACTGGAGCAGGGTCACCTCCAGTTCGCGCCGGTTGTAGGCGGCGTAGAGGGTGGGCAGGTAGGCGATCTGCAGGGCGATCACCAGGGGGCCGCTGGAGGCGGCGATGAAGTCGATCACGGAGAGGTGGAGCCGGTCGCCGCTGGCGAAGCCGAGGGTGAAGAGGCTGGAGCCGGCCTCGCGGAAGGAGATCGACCAGTCCAGTCCCGAGGTGCCGTGCAGTATCAGCGTGTAGGAGATCAGCATTCCGCCGAGCCAAACGGCGAGCATGCCGGTCAGCATCAGCGGGGCCAGCCAGGTCTGGGCCCGGTCCTGCGCGCGGTAGGTGCCGAACGGCGCGGCGGTGAGCCGCAGCACGGTGCGCAGGGCCCGCCAGAGGCCGTGCACCAGGGAGCTGTACAGGCCGCGCGGGACGACGAGCGTGCGCAGGATGCTGCCGATGGTGAGCAGCAGGAGCAGCACGCCGGCGACGGTGTGGATCAACCTCATGGCGCTCATTGTGACGTCCCGTCGGGATTGACACGGCACCGCCGTCGGCTGAATGCTGAGCAAGCGCTTAGTCAGAGCTTGGTCAGAGCTTGGTCGTCGCTCGGCCGGGGCCTGGTCGGCGCTTGGTCGTCGACGCCGCGGTCGGCGGACGGAGGGAGAGTGCCCGTGCCGGAGAGCAGGTCGGACAGCACGCCGGAGCCCGGTCCCGAGCCCCCGCGGGGGCTGGACCTGGAGCGATTGCGCGACCACCTGGAGCGCGCCCTGCCCGGCACGGTGGCCGGTCCGCTGCGGGCCGAGCTGATCGAGGGCGGCCGCTCGAACCTCAGCTACCGGCTCACCGACGGCGTCAACGACTGGGTGCTGCGGCGGCCGCCGCTCGGGCACGTGCTCGCCACCGCGCACGACATGGGGCGCGAGTACCGGGTGATGACCGCGCTGCGCGGCACCGGGGTGCCGGTGCCGGAGACGGTCCACCTGGATCCGGGCGCGGAGGTGCTCGGCGCGCCCTGGTACCTGATGGCCTTCGTGCCCGGTGTGGTGCACCGGGACGCCGAGGTCTTCGCCGCGCTCGGGGAGGGGCGGGTGCGGGCGGTCGGCGAGGCCCTGGTGGACACCCTCGCGGCCCTGCACCGGATCGACCCGGCGGCGGTCGGACTCGCCGAGTTCGGCCGCCCTGACGGCTATCTGGAGCGTCAACTCAGGCGCTGGGCAGCACAGTTGGAGGCGTCACGGAGCCGTGACCTGCCCGGCATCGACCGGCTGCACGAGCTGCTCACCGCCCGGCGGCCGACCTCCCCGGCCCCGGCGCTGGTGCACGGGGACTACCGGCTCGACAACGTGCTGCTCCAGGAGCACGACGGGCGGGACGTCATCGGCGCCGTCCTGGACTGGGAGATGTCCACCCTCGGCGACCCGCTCACCGACGTCGGACTGCTGGTGATGTACACCGAACTGGCCGGCGTCGGCGGCGGGCTCGTCCCGGCCGCCGCCACCGCGCCCGGCTTCCCGAGCAGCGCCGAACTGGTCGACCGCTACGCGCGGTCCACCGGGCGGGACGCCGCCGAACTGGACTGGTACGTGGCGTTCGCCGCCTACAAACTCGCCGTGGTCGCCGAGGGCATCCACTACCGGTTCCGCCAGGGCCGCACCCTCGGCGCCGGTTTCGAGCGGGCGGGCACGGCGGCGCCCGTCCTGATCGAGCACGGCCTCACCACGCTGAAGGGACACTGACCGATGGACTTCTCCTACGACCGCCGCACCCTCGAACTCCGCGAACGGCTGGAGGAGTTCATGGACCGGCACGTGTACCCGGCCGAACCGGTGCTGGCCGCCCAGCTCGCCGACCCGGCCCGGCCGCGCTGGGAGATCCCGCCGGTGGTCGCCGACCTGCGGGTGGAGGCGCGCAAGCAGGGCCTGTGGAACCTCTTCCTGCCCGGCGAGCACGGCGCCGGACTCACCAACCTCCAGTACGCGCCGCTCGCCGAGATCACCGGCCGCAGTCCGCACCTCGCCCCGCCCGCCCTCAACTGCGCCGCCCCCGACACCGGGAACATGGAGCTGCTGGCCGGGTTCGGCACCGCCGAGCAGCGCGAACGCTGGCTGGAACCGCTGCTGGACGCCCGGATCCGCTCCGCCTTCGCGATGACCGAACCCGAGGTCGCCTCCTCCGACGCCGCCAACATCGCCACCAGGATCGTGCGCGACGGCGACGAGTACGTGGTCGACGGCCGCAAGTGGTACATCAGCGGCGCGATGAACCCGGACTGCCGCCTCCTCATCGTGATGGGCAAGACCGACCCCGCCGCCGAGCCGCACCGGCAGCAGAGCATGGTCCTGGTGCCGCGCGACACCCCCGGCGTCACCGTGCGGCGCGGCATGACCGTCTTCGGCTACGACGACGCCGACCACGGCGGCCATGCCGAGGTCACCTTCGAGGGCGTCCGGGTCCCGGCCGGGAACCTGCTCGGCGAGGAGGGCGCCGGCTTCGCCATCGCCCAGGCCAGGCTCGGCCCCGGCCGGATCCACCACTGCATGCGCGCCATCGGCATCGCGGAGCGGGCGCTCGAACTGACCTGCCGGCGTGTTCTGGACCGCACCGCCTTCGGCGGACCGCTTGCCGACCAGGGCGTGGTACAGGACTGGATCGCCGAATCCCGGGTCCGGATCGAGCAGTTGAGGCTGCTGGTGCTGAAGACCGCCTGGCTGATGGACACCGTCGGCAACCGCGGCGCGCACACCGAGATCCAGGCCATCAAGATCGCCACGCCGCGCACCGTCGAATGGATCCTGGACAAGGCCGTCCAGGCCCACGGCGCGGCCGGCGTCAGCCAGGACACCCCGCTCGCCGCGCTGTGGGCCTTCAACCGGACGATCAGGATCGCCGACGGCCCGGACGAGGTGCACAAGCGCTCGCTCGCCCGGCGCGAGCTGCGCCGCTACCGCCAGGAATCGCCCTGACGGCCCGCCACCGTCCCTCCGGTACACCCGCCCGGGTCATGCCCGGGTAGTACCGGGGTATGACCCGGCGGGTTGGCTCCGAGGTATGACGTCCACGCACCGTACCGGCCCGTACTGTCGCCGTACGGGCCGGCCGACGGACGGCGGGCCGCCGGGTACGGGGAGTTGGGGAGCATGCGCGAGCGGGTGCAGGGGCGGGTCGCACGGATCCACGGACGGGGTCTGCGCACGGGTGTCGCCGTGGCGCTGGCGGCCACGGCCGTCCTGGGCGGCATCGGGGCGGCGGCGGTCCCCGCCGGGGCCGCCCCGGCGGTCGCCGAACGCCAGGCCAGGGCCGGACTGCCGCAGCCCACCGGCCCGTACGCGATCGGCACCACCGCGCTGCGCCTGGTCGACCACGGCCGGCAGGACCCCTGGCAGCCGGGGCGGGACCGCGAGCTGATGATCAGCGTCTGGTACCCGGCCGCCCGACCGGCCCAGGCCGACGGGCGGGCCCGCTACATGGAGCCGCGCGCCGCCGGGCACTTCGGCGGCCCGGACGGCGCCGGCGTCTTCAACTACCGTACGGATCCCGGCCGCACCGACTGGTCCGGGGTCCGCACCCACGCCGGGCAGGACGCCCCGGCGCTGCCCGCCGCCCGGCCGCGCCCGGTGGTGCTCTACTCGGCCGGGCTCGGCGACCCCCGCACCTGGGGAACCGCGCTGGTCGAGGACCTCGTCTCGCGCGGGTACGTCGTGGTCACCGTCGACCACCCCTCCGACGCCTCCGAGGTGGCCTTCCCGGACGGCCGGCTGACCACCTCCGTCCTGCCCGCGCTGGCCGGCCAACCCGGCCTGGACATCGGGGCGTTGCTCCGCAAGGCGCTGGCGACCAGGGTCGCCGACACCCGCTTCGTGCTGGACGAGCTGGCCGCGCTGCGCACCGACCGCCGGCTGCCGCCCGCGCTGGCGGGATCGCTGGACCTCGACCGGATCGGCATGGTCGGCCACTCCGCCGGCGGCTTCACGGCCGCCCAGGCCATGCACGACGATCCGCGGATCAAGGCGGGCGTCAACCTGGACGGCCAACTGCACTTCCCCGGCCCGGACGGCACCGGGGTGCACCTGAGCAGCGTCGCCGAGGACGGCCTGGACCGCCCGTTCCTGCTGATGGGCACCGAGAGCGAGGACTCCGGCGGCTACCCGGGCCAGCCCGGCTGGGCCGCGTTCTGGCAGCACACCCGGGGCTGGAAGGCCGATGTCACCCTGCTCGGCTCCCGGCACGGCTCCTACACCGACGCGCAGTCACTGCTGCCGCAACTCGCCCGCCAGGGGGCCGTGCCGGAGGACGTGGTCCGCGCGGACATCGGCGAGGTCCGGCCGGAGCGGGCGGTGCTCGCCACCCGGGCCTACGTCGGCTCGTTCCTCGACCGCTGGCTGCGCGGCCACGACGACCGCCTGCTGGACGGGCCCTCGGCGCTCTTCCCGGAGATGCGGTTCGAACGCTGACGTGACCTCAGGTCGGCGCCGCGGGGGTCAGCGGATCTCCGACCCCGGATTGGCGTCGTCCCAGCTCTGCCGCGAGTCGACGATCGCGTCGTGGTGGTCGTAGGACCAGTCCGCCATCGCGCGCACCAGATGGGTCAGGCTGTGTCCGAGCGACGTCAGTTCGTAGTCCACCTGGGGCGGGATCGTCGGGTGGACGGTGCGCGAGACCAGGCCGTCGCGCTCCAGCCGGCGGACCGTCAGGGTCAGCATGCGCTGCGAGATCCCCGGCACGCCGCGCTGGAGCTCACGGAACCGCCGCACCCCCTTGGCGAGTTCGACCACCACCAGGACGGTCCAGCGGTCGCCGAGGCGGTTCAGCAGATCGCGGATGCCGCAGTCCTCGCCGTCCTCGCACCAGAGCACCGGACGCGGTCCGGCGGCCGGGGTGGTTACCTCGGTGTGCCCCACTGACATCGAAGTGCCTCCTTACGTCGAACGCCCAGGTTATCGAGGATGGAGGCCGGGCCGCCGAGCAGGGCGGCCGGACGGAGCGGGGCGGACGGACCGCCCGGCCGGTACGGGATTTCCGGAGGAACACATGCTTCTCGTGACGGGTGTCAACGGCGGACTCGGCTCGCTGGTGCTGGAGCGCCTCGCCGGACGGCCCGGCGGGCCGGAGGGCGTGGTGGCGGGCAGCCGGACCCCGGAGCGCGCGCCGGTGGCCGGGGTGCCGGTGCGGAAGGTGGACTTCGACCGGCCGGAGACGCTGGCCGAGGCCTTCACCGGAGTGCGCACCCTGCTGCTCGTCTCGGCCGGCTACGGCGAGGACGACGTGGTGATCGCGCGCCACCGGGCGGCGATCGAGGCGGCGGAGCGTGCCGGGGTGGAGCACGTCGTCTACACCAGCCTCTCCGGCGACGGCGACCACCTCGCCTACGCGCTCGCCCACCGCTGGACCGAACGGCGGCTGCGCGAGTCCGCCACCCTGCGCTGGACGATCCTGCGCAACGGCCTCTACGCGGAGCTGCTGGCCTTCCTGGCCCGGCCCGACGCGGACGGCGTGATCACCGCCCCGCTCGCCGACGGACGGCTGGCGGCGGTCGCCCGGGAGGACCTCGCCGAGGTCGCGGCGAAGGTCGCGTCGGCACCGGCCGAGCACGCGGGCCGGGTCTACGAGCTGGTCGGCGAGGAGGCGGTGGGCGCCGCCGAGGTCGCGGCGACGCTCACCCGGAGCACCGGCAAGCCGGTCGAGTACCGCCCGGGCACCTTCGCCCAGGCGCGGGCGGCGATCGCCGCCTCGGGCGCGGAGTCCTTCCAGGTGCCGATGGTGGCGGGCACCCTCTCGTCGATCGCGCACGGCTTCCTGGCCGGTCCGGGCAAGCCCGGCGACCTCGCCGCCCTGCTCGGCCGGGCCCCGCGGCCGGCCCTGGAGGTGATCGCCGCGGGCACCGACGCCTCGTGGTGAGGGCCTCGAACGGGAGCCTGCCGGTTGCCGGCGGGCGGACTGCGCCCTGGACGGCGTCCATCTGCGGCAGAGCGACATCATGCCGGACCAGTGCATCTGCAGCCGCGTCGTTCGCCCTCGCGGCCCTGGTGCCGCGAGGGGGTGGCTCCTGGGGCCGGGGCTGCGCTTCGGAGGATCCTCGATGCCGAGTGCGGTGGTGTGGGACAGGTTTACCCGGACGGAAAACGGTGCGCCACCCCGGAAGGGACAGCCTAAATGTCGGACTCGCTCACTGCTGCGACGAAGATGCGGACGCTGTGGCGCAGTAATTCAATGTGGATCTCGGTCCGAAAATCCGAGGAAACGCGACCGTCTCGCATTTTGGTTGCCTCGTACATTTCCTTGACGGCCGCGAAAGCGGAATAACGGCTCAGTTCGAAGGCCTTCGTGATGAACGATGGGGCAAACATTTCGAAGTCGACCAGCAGGTTGTTGGCGGACTCGTAGAAGTCGTGAGCCCTGTCGTAATTCTCGCGAACTGAATCTGCGCTCGTCCAGACTGTATTGTCCATCGCGGTGACAATTCCCGAGAGGGCTGCGTAGGCCGATCTGCACATGCTTCGCACATCGGTTGCCGGTCCCCCGATGTGCACGCTGCCGATACTTCCGGCCTGCACAACGTTGGCAATCTCGGAACCGTCGATGCTGTTCCGGATCCTATCGTTGCTTGTCATGTCCCCTCCCGTGGACTGCCCCGTGCTCAAGTGTCCTGGTGGCCAGGGCCTATGGCTGTGGGTCTGCGAGTTGGTTCGAGCGTTGTACTTGCTCCGCCCCCTTGTTCGCGCGCCGCCCCTCGATCGGCCGGAGCGTCGTGCGGCGAAGGCACGGCGGCGGCTCTTCCGACCCACCACCTGGCAGATGCGCTGCTCGAGCAGCACCGTCTCCCCGGAGGTGGCAAGGATCGTGATGAGTTGGACATGGCGGCTGCTCGCTCGTTCTCCGTTCCCCGGGAGCCGGAACGATGATGGCACCGAACGGTGCGATGGCACAGCTGCTCCGAACAATTCACCGTTCAAGGACGCGCCGTCCGGGGAGGCGCTCTCGCGAAGATCAACACCTCGACCTGACCTGCGAGCACGTCCCCGGCGTGAACCGGGCAGCAGAACGCCCCGCCCTGACCTGCGGAGCGGGCGGACTGGTTCCTGCTGAGCGTTCTCCCGGTGAGCACGTCGAAAGCGCAAGAGTTTGATCTTGAGACTCTTGAGGCTCTCCACGAGGACGATGCAGAGGACAAAGGCCGGACGCGCGGCCACCAGGCGCTGCGTTGCGGTGGCGAAGGGCAGATACATGCAGAAGGATGCCAAGGCGCCCACCGACGGGAGACGCACGGCACTCACCAACCCGACGTTGTATGCCCTGTTCGGCGAGGGCTTCCTCGGTTCCCGCGCTCCCCACCGTTCGAGGGCCGGCTTCAGGCACCCCAGAAGAAGCAACCCCACCTCGAGCGCGGCCACCGGAAGGGGAGGAGAAGGTCGACGACCGGAAACCGCTCGAAGGAGGGCAGAGAACGGCGATGGGGCGGTCGGTGAACGGCGACCGCATCCGACCAGTGTCGGCGCGGTCACCGGTCCTGTCCCGGGTGCGGATGCCCGGGACGACTCGGGTGCAGGGCAAGTGGACGGTCGCCGAGTACGGACAGTCCTCGGGGGCACTCCGGGCAATACACCCACACGCTGATGTCGGGACCGTCAGCCGCGGTCCCGCCCGTTCACGGCAGCACCACCAGCCGCCCGGTGGTGGTCCCGTCGGCGACCCGCTGGACGGCGTCGGGCACGGCCTCGAACGGGAGCCGTCCGGTCACCAGCGGCCGGACCGCACCCTTGGCGGCGAGCGCGCAGAGCTCCCGGTGCACGGCGCGGACGGCCCCGGGGTCGCGGGTCTGGTACAGGCCCCAGTGCAGGCCGAGGATCGCGTAGTTCTTCACCAGGGCGTGGTTGAGGGCGGGCGCCGGGATCTCGCCGCCGGCGAAGCCGACCACCACGATCCGGCCCTCGAACGCGACGCAGCGGGTGGAGCCGGTGAAGGCCGCGCCGCCGACCGGGTCGAAGACCACGTCGGCACCCCGGCCGCCGGTGGCGGCCCGGACGGCGGCGACGAAGTCCTCGGCGGTGCGGTCGACCACCAGGTCGGCGCCCAGTGCGCGGGCGGTGGCCGCCTTGCCGGCGCCGCCGACCACGGCGATCACCCGGGCGCCGGCCGCCCGGCCGAGCTGGACGGCGGCGCTGCCGACCCCGCCGGCCGCCGCGTGCACCAGCAGCGTCTCCCCGGGGCGCAGCGCGGCACGCCGGTGCAGGGCGAACCAGGCGGTCTGGTGGCCGATGTGCAGGGCGGCCGCCTCCGCGTCGTCCAGGGAGTCGGGGGCGCCGAAGGCGGCGGCCGCGTCCAGCAGCGCGTACTCGGCGAACGCGCCGTGCGGGAGGACGGGGGTGCCGATCACCCGGTCACCGGGCCGCCACTCCGCCTCCGGGAGGTCCCTGGGCTCCGCCGGGGCGGGCCCTTGCTCCACCACCTCGCCGCACAGTTCCACCCCGGGGGTGAACGGCAGCGGCGGCCGCACCTGGTACTGGCCCCGGACCAGTAGCGCGTCCGGGAAGTTGACGGCCGCTGCCCGCACCCGGACCAGCAGCTGTCCCGGGCCCGGCACCGGCCGCGGTGCGTCCTCGACCAGCCGCAGCACCGCACGCGGCTCGCCCGGCTCCGGTACCTGCCAGGCCCTCACAGCGCTCCCTCCTGCTCCAGCTGCCGCTGGAGGCGGTTCATCCCGGCCAGCCAGCGGTCCGGTTCCCCGGCGCGGACGCTGTAGTAGTCGGCGACCTCGGCGTGCGGCAGGACCAGGAAGCGGTCCGCCGCCAGGGCGTCCAGCAGGGCCGTGGCGACCTCCGCCGGCTCCAGCGCGGTGGGTGCGAGCAGCGCCTCGCCGACCGCGCCGGTGCTCGCCAGCATCGCGGTGCGCACGCCCTGCGGGCAGAGCGCGTGCACCCGCAGTCCGCGGTGCTGGTAGGTGGCGGCGAGCCACTCGGCGAAGGCGAGCGCGCCGTGCTTGGTGACCGCGTAGGGGGCCGAGCCGAGCATGGTGAGCAGCCCGGCCGCCGAGACGGTGGCGACGAACCGGCCGCTGCCGCGCTCCAGCCAGCGGGGGAGGAGCAGTTCGGCGGCCCGGACGTGGGCGAGGACGTTGACCTCCCAGGCGGCGGTCCAGGCCTCGGGGGCGGCGTCCGCGCCGCCGACCGGGGCGACGCCCGCGTTGGCGCACCAGATGTCGAGTTCGGCGCCGTGCCGGGCGAGTGCGGCCCGGGCGGCGTCGACCAGGGCGGCCAGCCCCTCGGCGGAGGCGGCGTCGCCGGGGACGGCGGAGCCGCCGCAGTCGGCGGCGACCGCGCGGGCCGCGGCGCCGTCCAGGTCGTTCACCACCACCCGGGCGCCGGCGGCCGCGAAGGCGCGGGCCACGGCGGCGCCGATGCCCCGGCCGGCGCCGGTGACGACGACGCCCTGGCCGGCGAACGGCGGGGCGGTCCGGTGGGCGGCCGAAATCTCGGCGGGGGTGCGGTCGGGGGTCTCGGCCGGGGTGCTCACAGCCCGCCGCCGAGGGTCACGCCGCCGTCCACCACCACGGTCTGGCCGGTGATCCACGCCGCGTCGGGGGAGAGCAGGAAGGCGACCGCGCCCGCGACGTCCTCGGGCACCCCGAGCCGGCCGAGCGGGTAGGCGGCGGCGACCTGCTCCTCGCGGCCCTCGTACAGGGCCTCGGCGAACCTGGTCTTGACGACGGCGGGGGCGACCGCGTTGACCCGGATGCCCTCGGGGCCCAGCTCGGCGGCGAGTTCGGCGGTGAGCCGGATCAGTGCGGCCTTGGACACCCCGTACATGCCGATGCCGAGCGAGGAGCGCAGGCCGGCCACCGAGGCGACGTTGACCACCGAGCCGCCGTGCTCGCCCATCCAGGCGGCGTGCGCCCGGCGGGTCCAGGCGAGCGGGGCGAGCACATTGACGGCCAGGATCTTGGCGGCGGCGGCCTCGTCGACGGTCAGCACCGGGCCGTACACCGGGTTGATGCCGGTGTTGTTGACCAGGTGGTCGAGCCGCCCGAAGGTCTCCAGGGTGCGGGCGACGGCCTCCTCCTGGTGGGCCGGGTCGTCGGCGCGGCCGGGGACGGCGATGGCGACCTCGGGTCCGCCGAGGTCCTGGACCGCCTCGGCGAGCGGCTCCGGGGTGCGCGCGGTCAGGCACACCCTGGCCCCCCGGGCGACCAGCTCGCGTGCGATGCCGAGGCCGATGCCCCGGCTCGATCCGGTGACGACGGCCACCCGGCCCTTGAAGGAGTGCACCACGGGGATCCTCTCGGCGTGGACGGCGACCGGCCGACCGGCCCGGCCGCCGGTCGGAGCGGCTACTGGCTGAGCGACTACTGGCTGACCAACTACTGACTGAGCGGCTAGTGACTAAGCGCTTGCTCAGCATGCTGTCGGTGCGACACCCTGTCAACAGCCCCCGGGGCCGCGTCCGGGCGGGCGTCCGCGCTCTCCGGCGGAGGAGCCTCCGTGCCCTCCGCCGGCCCCGCCCCGGGCGAATGCCCGTACGACCGCCCGGACGACCGATCTGCGAGGATGGCGCCATGACCAGCACGCCCATCGCCGAGCTGTGGCCCACCCTGCCCGGCGGCGCCGACCCCCGCCCGGAGGCGGCGTACCGGCTGCTCCGGGCCGCCGTCGAGTCCTTCGCCGAGCGCGGCTTCCACGCCACCACCACCCGGGACATCGCCACCGGCGCCGGGATGAGCCCGGCCGCGCTCTACATCCACTACCCCTCCAAGGCGGCCCTGCTCGCCGAGATCAGCCGGGCCGGCCATGCCGCGGCGCTCGGCCTGGTCCGCGCGGCGGCGGCCGGCGAGGGCGACCCGGTGGCCCGGATGCGGCGACTGGTCGAGGACTTCACCGCCTGGCACGCCCGGGCGCGGACGGTCGGCCGGGTGGTCAACTACGAGCTGCACGCGCTCCCGGAGGACGACTACGCGGCGGTCGCGGCGCTGCGGCTGGACATCGAGCGCGAGGTCACCGCGCTGATCGAGGCGGGGCGCGCGGACGGGCTGTTCGAGGTCGCCGAGGTGCGCACCGCCGCACGGGCGGTCACCTCGCTCGGGATCGACGTGTCCCGCTGGTACACCGACCGCAGCAGTGAGACACCCGAGGAACTCGGCCGCCGCTACGGCGACCTGGTGCTCCGGATGCTGGGCGCCGGGCGCTGACGCCCCGGTGCCGGGCGTCCAACGCGGCGCCGGTCAGCCGTCCTTGACGGCGGTGTGCACCATCCACGCGACGTGGTGGCGCAGTTCGTACATCTCCACCGTGGAGCGCAGCCCCAGCCAGTGCTCGGTGGCGCCGAGGCGCCGCAGCACCGCGTAGGGCAGCCGGAAGTACCCGTACAGCGCCTCGGTGGTGGGCAGGTAGTAGCGGGTCGCGTCGAGCTCCTCCTCCAGCCGGAAACCCGCCCCGGTGACCAGCCCGCCGAGGGTGCGGGTGGTGTAGCGGCGGGCGCCGGGCAGCACCATCGCGTCCAGGAACGGGTCCAGCAGCGCCTGCTGGGTGCCGGGCATCTCCGCGCGCGGGACGGCGGCCGGCCCGAGCAGGACCAGTCGCCCGCCCGGCCGCAGCAGCCGGTGGAACTCCGCGAGGGCGCGCGCCGGGTCGTGGGCGTGGCAGAGCGTCTCCATCGAGTAGACGCCGTCGAAGGAGCCGGCGGGCAGGTCCAGCTCGTGGAAGTCGCCCCAGGCGAACGCGGTGCGGTCCTCCAGTGCGGCCCGGGCGCTCAGCCGGCGGGCCTCGCGGACGTGGAAGTCCATCAGGTCGACGCCGGTCACCCGCAGGCCGAACCGGGCTGCCAGCTGACGGGCGACGACGCCCGAGCCGCAGCCGGCGTCCAGCACCCGGGAGCCGGGCGGCAGGGCGAGCTTGCGCCCGAGCACCCCCTCCAGCTGCCGCTGCGCCCGCCAGCAGCGCCATTTGGACTGGCCGGGCTCGGTCCAGCCCCAGTGCCGGGCCCGTCGGCAGACGAGGGTGTAGAAGAGCCGGTGGCCGGGGGTGCCGTAGACCCGGCGCAGGCCGTCCAGGTCGAGCCCGCCGCCGGCCTGTCCGTCGACCTCACCGATCATCGCACCCGCCCGGCCTTCCGCTGGTCCGCACCCTCGCCGTCCCGGCCACGCTACCGAGCGGGTGGCGCGGGCGCCGGTCCGGTGCGGCCGGACGGGCGGCGGGACCGTGCGGCCCGGTCGGCCGGTCGGCCCGGGGCGGGGCTCAGTCGGCCGCGGGCCGGGTCGCGGTGAGCAGGGCGTCGAGCAGCCCGGGGAAGCGCGCGTCGAGGTCGGTCCGGCGCAGTGAGACGTAGCGGTTGCGGCCGGCGACCCGGGTGGTGGTGACGCCGGCCTCGCGCAGCACCCGCATGTGGTGCGAGACGGTCGACTTGTGCAGGTGGTCGAGGCCGAGGTGGCGCGGGTCGCAGGAGTGCTCGGCCCCGTCGGCGTAGCTGGTCAGCAGGCGTATCCGGACCGGGTCGCCGAGCGCGTGCAGCACGGTGACCAGGTCGATCTCGGTGGTGGCGGGCTGGGGCAGCCGCTCGTCGTCGGTCATGGCCGGCGGCCTCCTCGGGGCTCGGGCGGCGCTGGTGCGACGCGAACAGGACGGTTTGACAATCATCCACCAATCCGTACTGTTTGGCGAGCATCAAACTGTTGCCCGTTCGTCCAACAATCAGGTTCAACGACGTCCGCCCCTGGGGGGAACCACGTGCCCGTCCGCCTGCTCCTGCTCGCCCTCGGCACCTTCGCCGTCGGCACCGACACCATGGTCATGGCCGGCATCCTCGGCCCGATCGCCGAGGACCTCGGCGTCACGGTCGCCGCCGCCGGCCAACTGGTGACCGTCTTCGCCCTCGGCTACGCGCTGCTCGCGCCGCCCCTCGCCGCGCTCACCGCGCGCTGGCCGCGCCGCCGGCTGCTGCTCACCGCGCTCGCCGTGTTCGCCGCCGCCAACGCGCTCAGCGCGCTCGCCCCCTCCTACGGGACGCTGCTCGCCACCCGGGTCCTGGCCGCCGCGGGCGCCGCGCTCTACACCCCGACCGCCAACGCGGTGGCCACCACCCTGGTCGCCCCCGCGCGGCGCGGCCGGGCCCTGGCCACCGTGCTCGGCGGCATGACGGTCGCCACCGCGCTCGGGGTCCCGCTCGGCACCTGGATCGGGCGCACCGACTGGCGCCTCACGATGTGGCTGGTCACGGCCCTCGGCGCGGCCGCCCTGGCCGGACTGGCCCTGCTGCTGCGCGACCTGCCGGCACCCGCCGCCGCGCCCGGCCTGCGAGACCGGCTGGCGCCGCTGCGCGACCGGCGGGTGCTCGGCGCCGCCGCGACCACGCTGCTCTTCTTCCTCGCCTTCCAGACCGTCTACATCTACCTGGCCACCGCGATCGCCCCGGCCACCGGCGGACGGGCGGACCGGCTGAGCCTGGTGCTGCTGGTCTCGGGCCTCGCCTCGGTCGCGGGCAGCTGGCTGGGCGGGCGCCTGGTCGACCGGGTCGGCGTCCGCAGGGTGCTGCTCGTCGGCAGCACGGTGGCGGCGCTCGCGTTCGCGGCGCTGCCGTGGGCGGGGCGTTCGATGCCGGGCGCGCTCGCCTACGCCGTCGTCACCCCGCTGGCCGGCTGGGCGGTCTCGGTGGCGCTGCCGCACCGGCTCGCCTCGCTCGACCCGGGCAGCGCCCAGCTGCTGATCTCGCTCAACAGCAGTGCCCTGTACCTGGGCACGGCCGCCGGCGGCGCGGTCGGCAGCGCGGCCGTCGCGCTGTTCGGCGGGCGCTGGTTCCCGCTCGCGGCGGCCGTGCTCGCCCTGGTCGCGGCGGCCACCACCTGGGCCGGCACCCGGGCCGGGGCCGGGGCCGGTGCCCGGGCCGGTGTCGGGGCCCCGTGCTCCGGCCGGTCGGGCTCCGGTGGGTCGGCCGCGGCGCCCGCCCGTCGTCCGCTCGCCTCAGTCCGCGCGGATCGCCCGGAACAGTAACTCGGCCGTCTCCGACCAGCGTTCGACGATGTCCGCCCGTTCGCGCAGGACGTCCGAGATGTGCTGGGTGCCGAAGAACGCGGCCACCAGCGACCGGGCCGCGGTCCGGGGCCGGACCCCCGCCCGCAGCTCGCCCAGTGCCTCGGCGCGGGACAGCAGCCCGGCCAGCAGCTCGGTCCAGTCCACGTACGGTGTCGGCAACTCGGCGTCGATCTGCGGGCGTTCGACCTGCAGTCGGGTGCCCGCCTGGACGACGACGTCGTCCCGGAACGCGAGCGCCGCGCCCGCCAGCAGGCGTTCCGCGGTCTCCAGCGGCCCGTGCCCCTCCGCCGTGACCCCGGCCAGCAGCAACGGCCAGCGGGCGTAGTGGTGTTCGACCACGGCGACGGCCAGCGCCTCCTTGGTCGGGTAGTGGAAGTAGACGGCGCCCTTGGTCATCCCCACCCGGTCGGCGACCTCCTGCACCGAGGTGTGGCGGAAGCCCCGGGCGGTGAACAGTTCGGCGGCCGCGGTGAGGACCAGCAGCCGGGTGCGGGCGGCCCGGTCCTGCTTGGGGTCGGGACCTCGCCGGGTGGCGATCGGCCGGACCCGGAACGGACCGGGCGGTTCGGCCCAGGTTTCGGCGGCGGTTCCGGTCTCGGGTCTGGTCCCGGAGTCGGGCTCGGGCACGTTCGGCTCCTCGGTGGTGGGGGCGGAGCTCGGTGTGGGGGCTCCGGTGCGGTCCGTCAACTCGGGCTCGATGGCGGCGTTTTGGACAGAGAGGCGGGAAGACTGCCTCGACGCCAATCCTTCCGGAAGGTAGGTTCCTGAGCCGTGGCACCCGTGGGGCACCGCAATGTAGCGGTACCGCAAGGGAGTTCGCGACCTCGGGGGAGGAAGCACCGATGAATGTTCCCGGTCGGACGTGAGTGGAACCGGGCGGTGACCGTGCCGCCCCGAGAACATTCCTTCATCACGGAATGTTCTCCGGACCCCGAGGAGGACCGCATGATGAAGCAGCAGCGGGCTCGGCGTACGCGGGAGAAGGTGCTCGACGCCGCGGCCGAGGAGTTCTCCACCCAGGGCTACAGCCGGGCCACCCTCGACGCGGTGGCGCAGCGCACCGGCATGACCAAGGGCGCGCTGTACGGGCACTTCGACTCCAAGCGCGCCCTCGCGGGCGCCCTGATCTCGCAGTCCCGGCAGGTCTGGGAGGAGCTGCGACTGACCCGCGACGTCCCCGGCGCCGGCGCTGCCGCCGTCCTGGAGGCACTCGTCCTGGACCTCGCGCAGCGGCTGAAGGACGACGTCCGGCTGCGTGCGGCGCTCCGTCTGGCCACCGACGTCCCGGACCCGGCCGGCCCGGCGCCCGACATCTTCTCGGACGTGCAACGCGGCCTGGTCGCCCTGATCCGACGCGCCCAGGGCGAGGGCAGCATGGCACCCCGCCCGCCCGAACTGGTGGCCCAACTCCTGCTCGCCGTCCTCCACGGCGCCCCGCATGTCGCCTTCGGCCCCCCGGACGCGACCCCCGACGACCCGGCCGCCTACACCGCGGCCTGGCGCCTCCTCCTGGACTCCCTCACCGCCGCCCCCTGAGCCCGTCCCCTGAGCCCGTCCCGCCACCCGCCCCCGCCAGGACGGCGGGGGCGGGCACGGGCGGTGCGGGGCTCAGCCGTTGGCGAGGGCCTGGACGCGGTCGAAGGCGCCGTTGAAGAGGTTCTGGTCGCCGGGGAAGGTGCCGGAGTCGGCGTGCTGCCAGATGGTCTGGTAGCTCCAGCCGGCCGGGAGGGTGCCGACGCTGGAGGCGTAGCGGGCGACCCAGAGGGGGTTGGTGGCGCCGAAGGAGGCGTTGTTGCCGGTGCAGGTGGTCCACCAGTTGGTGGTGGTGTAGATGGTGGGGTAGCGGCCGGTGCGGGTGTGGACGGTGTTGCTGAAGGCGCGGATCCAGCTCACCATGGCGCTCTGGCTGAGGCCGTAGCAGGTGGCGCCGTACGGGTTGTACTCGATGTCGAGGGCCGGCGGGAGGGTCTTGCCGTCGCGGGACCAGCCGCCGCCGTGGTCGACGAACCAGTTGGCCTGGGCGGTGCCGGAGGAGCGGTCGGGCAGCGCGAAGTGGTAGGCGCCGCGGATCAGGCCGGCGTTGTAGGAGCCGTTGTACTGCTGGGTGAAGTACGGGTTGGTGTAGGTGGTGCCCTCGGTGGCCTTGACGTAGGCGAAGCGGGCGCCGTTGGCGCGTACCGAGGACCAGTTGACGTTGCCCTGGTAGCTGGCGACGTCGAGGCCGGGGGTCTGGGTGACGGCGAGGGCGGCGAGCGGGGCGGTGCCGTCGCGGCCCTCGTGGGCGGCCACGGTGGAACCGGCGAAGTCGAGGTCGGGGTGGATCGGGGGCAGGTGGCCGCCGGCCGCGTGCGCGGGGGCGGCGATGCCGACGGCAAGGGCGACGGCCGTGGCGACGGCGGCGAACGCGCCGAGCCGCCGCTGCCGGGGCTTCCGGAGGCCGGTGGTGCCGGAGGGGCTGGCGGAGCGGGAAGTGCTGGGCATGACACTCCTCTGGTCCGGTGCTGACGTCCCGTGGTGCGGATGCGGACTGCCGGGACGGCCGGTGACGTGTCCGGCCGCAGCAGGCTAGCCATGTACGTGCCAGCCCGCCAGGTATCGGTGGCCACATTCTGACCGGGGGTCACAGGGGAATGGTTCCGACCACCCGGACGTCCCGTACCCGGAGGACCGGCGCTCACCTGGGGAGGCGGCCCCGGATCCGGACGGCGGGCGGCGCGGGGACGTGCATGTCCGAACTCCCGCGCCGCCCGGGCTTCGCGTGCCGGTCGGCCATTGGTCGCCCACTCTTCGTGCGACCCGCACGACTCCTTCGGCCCCCGGACATGCCGAACGCCCGGCCGGGAAGCCCCGGCCGGGCGTTCCGCCGGACTCCCCGTGACCTCGGAGCGGCGGTGCTTCCGGCAGTTCTCTTCGATCTTCGTGGTGCCGCCGGGAGTTGGACGGCGACCGCGTCCCCGGTGACGGCTGCGCGGGCGCCGGTCCCGCCGCCGACGGATCGCCGTCGGCGGCGGGCGGACCTCGTCCGGTGCGGTACCGGCGCCCGGGACGCGTCACCGGGGCCTCGGCCGGGTTGCCGCAGGATCAGCCGATCAGGTGGGAGACGCCGCCGTCACCGGAGGACTGGGTGTTGTGGCCGACGTTGCAGATCTGCTTCGGGGTCTTGTTCAGGACCGGCACCTCGATCGGGACAGCCACGCCGATGACGGCGCCGACCGCGATGTTGTGGACCTCCGGGAGGCAGATGTTCGGGTTGTCGAGAGTGTGGAAGTTGGCGCTGTGGTCGCCGTGGGTGCCGGTCTGGTTGGTACCGCCGTTGCCCTGGGTCGAGACGGCGGCGCCGTCCGCGTCGGCGATGGCGAAGGCCGACCCGGCGGACATCGCGATGGCAGCGGCGGCCAGGCCGGCGGCGGCGAGGGAGTTCTTGAACATTTCCGCATTCCTCTCAAGATGAATTGAAAGCACTGGTCGACCCGTTGGCGGTCGAACAGGCGCCGGCTGAAGGTGGTGCACACGCCCTGAACCGGTAGCAATCACTGCTGTCCGGTCCAAAGAACGGCGGTCCGGAAAGTTACGACCTCCGGCAGAACCGGCCGCCATCGACACCCGCACGGCTGAGCCGTGGCCACAAGGATGACGCTCGGCCGGGCGCGGGCGCGGTCACTGGGTGATGCGGTCACCGGGTGATGAGGACGCGGGACCCTAGTAACTCAGGCTGAGCACGAAGTACCCGGTGTAGGTCAGCAACAGGTAGAGCCCCGGGGCGACGGGTGACCAGCGGGGAGTGCTCCTCCGCCAGAACTGCCAGCCGGCCAGGGCGGGCAGGACGAGGGGAAGGACCGCCAGTGGCACCAGCGCGGGTGTCGTCCGGGCCCCGGTGATCAGGAGTGCGGCGGAGAGAACCGGCGCGACCAGGGCGATGCCGATCGTGCCGGAGAGGCCAACACCCTCGCCTGGGCGCCGTCCATCCGCGCCGAGGGTGTCGTCCGGACCCTGAACCCCCACTCGGCCAACGCGTGCGTGGATCCGCGCGACATCGCCGGGATCGCGGCGCTGGCCCTGACCGAGCCCGGCCACGCCGGGCGGATCCACCCCCTGACCGGGCCGGCGGCCGTCACTCCGGCCGAGCAGGCGGCCGACCTCGCCGCTGTTCTCCAACGCCCGGTCCGGATCGAGGAACTGACACCCGATCAAGCTGCCGTTCAGTGGTCACGGCGCTACCCGGCTCCGGTCGTGGAGGCGCTGCTGCAGAGTGCCGCACGCCAGGCCCGGGGGCTCAAGGCGGCGGTCGACCCGACCTTCGAGCAGGTGACCGGCCGGCGACCGCGGCCGTTCCGGACCTGGGCGGCCGACCACGCCCCGGTCTTCGGGCGATGACCGGCCGGGCGCCGCGGCCGGGCCGCCGAGGCCCACCTGGACCTGATCACGGCCCGCTCGCCGCCGCGGCCGCCCGGCCGTTCCGTCACTGGTCGGCCGGTGGCCAGCCGGTGGGTCAGTCGGTGGTCGCCCACTGCTCGCGCAGCCGGCCGAACACCTGGTGGAACTCGGGGAAGGTCTTCCGCACGCAGCCGGGGTCGTCGAAGGTGATGCCGGGCGTGCGCAGGCCGGTGACGGAGAAGGACATCACCATCCGGTGGTCGCCGTGCGAGGCGAGGGCGGTGCCGCGCGGGGTGCCCGGGCGGATCTCGATCCAGTCGTGCCCGGTGGCGACGTCGATGCCGAGCCGGCGGAGGTTCTCCGCGCAGGCGTCCAGGCGGTCGCACTCCTTGACCCTGGTGTTGGCGACGTTCTCGATCCGCACCGGCGCGTCCGCGAACGGGGCAATGGCGGCGAGCGTCGGCATGGTGTCGGAGATGTCCCGCATGTCGACGGTCAGACCGGAGAGCCGGCCGCCGGCGGGGCCCTCGACGGTGGTCCGGTCGCTGCCGACCTCGACCCGCGCGCCCATCCGGGCCAGGACGTCGACGAACCGCAGATCGCCCTGGAGCGCGTCCTTGCCGAGCCCCGGGACGGTCAGCCGGCGGCCGGTGAGCGCGGCGGCGGCGAAGAAGTAGCTCGCCGTCGAGGCGTCCGGCTCGACCGGGTAGGTCGCGGCCCGGTAGCCGCCGGGCGCGACCTCGAAGACCCGGCCGGTGCGGGTCACGGTGGCGCCGAAGGACCGCATCATGGTGACGGTGATCTCCACGTACGGTGCCGAGACCAGGTCGGTGACGGTGATCCGCAGGCCCTGCTCGGTGAGCGGGCCGAGCAGCAGCAGCGCGGTGAGGTACTGCGAGGAGAGGCCCGCGTCGAGGGTGATCCCGCCGCCGCGGACGCCGTCGGCGGCGATCCGCAGCGGGTGGTGGCCCTCGGCCTCCTCGTGCCGGAGGTCGACCCCGAGGGTGCGTAGCGCCTCGGTCAGCGGGCCGAGCGGGCGGCGGCGCATCTGGGCGGAGGCGTCGAAGCGGAAGTCGCCGCGGCCGGCGGCGGCGAGCACGGGCAGGAAGCGGGCGGTGGTGGCGCCGTCGCGGCAGTAGACCTCGGCGTCGTGGGCGGGGCCCTGCGGGCGGCCCTCGATCGTCCACCGGTCCGGTGCGGCGGTGAGCGTGTAGCCGAGTGCCCGCAGCCCCTCGGTGAAGCCTTCGGTGTCGTCGGAGCGCAGCGGCCGGAGCAGGGTGGTGGTGCCCTCGGCGGCGGCGGCCAGGAACAGCGCGCGTGCGGTGACGGACTTGGAGCCGGGGATCTCGACGGTCGTCATGGGGCCTCCGGGGTGGGTGGTCCGGGCGTGCCG
>NZ_LGDO01000194.1:0-4255 GCF_001279805.1 Streptomyces sp. XY431 | reverse complement strand
GGTCGGTGGGCAGGTCGGTGAGCAGGCGCTCGGCGCCGCTCTCCGCCAGCACCGCGAGCCAGGCGGCGTCCTGGCGGGTGCGGTCGTCGTTGCCCGGCGGGTCGGGCATCAGCTCCAGCAGCCGGGCGCGCACGGCGGCGTCGCCCCGGCCGAGCTCGACGACGGCCTCGTGCCAGCTCTTCCAGAAGGTGCCGGGCGCGCGGTTGACGGCGGGCGAGGCGAGCAGTTCGAGCAGCAGCGCCCGCTCGTGCTCGTCCCGGTCCAGCCCGGCGGCCCTGAGCAGGGTGCGGGCGTCCTCGGCGACCCCGGCGTAGGGGGCCATGCCGGCCGCCGAGCGCTCGGTGCACAGCTGGCGGAACCGCTGCCAGGCGGTCAGCGGGTCGAGCCGGCCGCTCAGCTCCTTGACGTACTGGCGCAGCGCCTTGACGGTGAGGGCGCCGGCCAGCGCGAACTCCAGGAAGACGGCGCGCAGCCGCTCCTCGTCGACGGGGAGGTTGTGGGTGCGCTCGGCCTCGCGGGCCCGGCCGAAGAAGGTGCTCGCGTAGGTCTGGTTCTCCTGCTCGAGGAAGATCCGGCCGACCTGCTCGCAGTAGGTGGGCAGGAAGTGCGGGACGGTGCGACCGAGCCGGCGGGCCAGCTCGTCGAAGCCGTCCTTGGCGTTGCCCGGCTTGGACTTGGCCTGGCGGGCGAGCCGCTCCATCTCCTTGACCAGGGCGAGCGCGTGGTGGCCGTTGGCCGGGTCGTGGACGAGCGCCCAGGCGGGGAAGCCCAGTGCCTCCTGGCGGACCTGGCCGACCTCGACCGGCTCCTCGGCGGGGACGAGCCCGAGGAAGTCGACGGCGAGGTCCTCGGCGGGGCCGAGCGCGCCGGGGACCAGCCGGACGATCCGGCGGCCGTCGAGCGCGGGGTGGGAGTAGCCGCGGGCGGTGAGCACGTCGGCGGCGCTGTCGGGGGTGCCGGCGCCGGGCAGGGTGCCGGGGGCGAGGATCGCCCCGGACTCCAGCAGCCGCTGGTGGCGGTCGGCTCCGCCGGGGGCACCGGTGGTGGTGCGGTCGGGCCCGGTGGTGGTGCTCATGCGGCTTCCTCCCCTTCGATCGTGCGGCCTGCGTACAGTGCGGCGGCCATCCGCATCCCCTCGGACCAGGCGACCGGTCCGACCTCGGCCAGCGGCAGGACCTTGCCGTCCGGGCCGGTCCAGCTGAGCGAGCCGGTCTCGCACTCGTCGTACTCGTAGTAGTCGCCGACCCAGACCCTGGCCTCCAGGGCCCGGCCGTCCTCGACCACGGGCAGGACGGCGTGCCCGCCGCGGACCCGGTGGCCGAGCCGGGTGCAGCGGCCGAGCAGGTCGCGCAGCGCGGCGTAGCGGCCGCCCGCGTAGGTGTCGACCTGGGTGCCGGTGACGCCCTCCGGCCGGTGCCAGACCTCCCGGTACAGCTGCTGGACCTGCTGGGAGACGCCGAGTTCGACGGCGAACTCGCGCAGCTCGTCCAGCTCGTCCAGCAGGACCGGGTGGGGTATCCGCAGCTCGCTGCCGGTGAGCCGGACGGTGTCCCCGTCGAGGTCGACCAGGCCGATGCCGCGCTCGGGGTCGGCCCCGCGCAGGAAGCCCGCCACGGCGCCGTCGGCCCCCGTGACCACGAGGTCGCGCAGGACCTCGCGCCACGCCTCGTCCGCCCAGACGGCGGTGACGACGGCGGCGGGCACCGGCAGCGAGCGCACCATCCACCGCTCGGCGGTCTCCAGGCAGCCGCGCCGATGGGCGTCCAGCCACTCGGTGAGCTGCCGGAGTCCGAGCACCACCGGATCGTCGTTCAGCTTCGGCGGGACGGCTTTCAGCTGACGGCCCGCCGCATTGCGGCAGACCACCTTGCCCTCCTCGTCGAAGGCGACGAAATAGCCGCCCGAACCCGTTTCAACCCACGCCACGGCCGCTCTCCTCCCAGCTGGTCGGTCAGTTGGGAGGAACGTAACGGGACACACTGACAACGCGGCGGGCAGGGAGGGGTACTGAACGGTAGGAAGTGGCGGATCCCCGGTCGAACCGCGTTCAAACCGCTCGAACGGGTGACCGAATGCGACTCTCCGTCACCCCGCGTTGACGTCCAGTCGCAGAATCCGGTCGTCGCCCGGCCGCGGCGAACCCCGGCCGTCGGTGTTGTCGGTGACGAGGAGCAGGGTGCCGTCCCCGTCGACCGCCACGGTGCGCAGCCGGCCGTACTCGCCCCGGAGGAACTCCTGCGGGGCACCGGCCGCCCGGTCGCCGTCCACCGGGACCCGCCAGAGCCGGGTGCCGCGCAGCGCGGCCACCCAGACGGCGCCGGAGGCGAAGGCGATGCCGCTCGGCGAGGCGTCGGCGGTGTGCCACTGGGCGACCGGGTCGGTGAACCCGGCCCGCCCGGCGGTGCCTTCGACGGTGGGCCAGCCGTAGTTGCCGCCGGGGGTGATCAGGTTCAGCTCGTCCCAGGTGTCCTGGCCGAACTCCGAGGCCCAGAGCCGCCCCTGCGGATCCCAGGCCAGCCCCTGGACGTTGCGGTGGCCGAGCGACCAGACCGGCGAGCCGGGGAACGGGTTGCCGGGCGCGGGGTCGCCGTCCCGGGTGAGGCGGAGGATCTTGCCGCCGAGGGAGTCGCGGTCCTGGGCGAGCGAGCGGTCGTTGGCGTCGCCGGTGCCGGCGTAGAGGAAGCCGTCCGGGCCGAACGCGATCCGCCCGCCGTTGTGCCGGGGTCCGTGCGGGATCCCGCTGAACAGGACGGTGGGGGCGCCGAGTTGGGATCCGGCGGGCCGGGAGGGGTCGAGGTCGAGCCGGGCGATCCGGTTGTCCGAGCCGGTGGAGAAGTACGCGTACACCCGGTGGTCGGTGGCGAAGTCGGGCGAGAGGGCGAGGCCGAGCAGACCGCCCTCTCCGCCGGAGGTGACGCCCGGGACGGTACCGGCCACCGTCCTGCCGCCGTCCTTCGCCGAGACGCGCAGGATCCGGGCGCTGTCGCGCTCGGAGACCAGCAGGTCGCCCCCGGGCAGGACGGCCAGGCCCCAGGGGGACTCGAGGCCGTCGGTGACGGTGCCGCGGACGGCCACCGAGGCGGGGGCAGAGGTCGGGGAGGGGGTGGGCGCCTCGGTCGACGCAGAAACCGTCGGAGCAGAGGTCGTCGGAGCAGGGGCCGACGACGTTGAGGCCGACGACGTGGAGGCCACCGGCGCGGGCACCGAGGCCGGGGCGTCCGGAGCACCCGCCGCCGAGGACGACCCGTCGGCACGGTCCGGAGCGGCGGCCGAGGAGCAGCCCACCGCGGCGGCCGAGCCGAGGGCGATGGCGACGAGCAGGGCGGCGGTACGGCGGGGCATCGGTGACCCTCCCGGTGGCGGCGCGGGCGCGGCGGCGGCACGGACGTCCGGCGGACGCCCGTCCAGCAGACCACACCGGGCCCGACGCCCGCCCGACAACCCGCCGCGCCCCCCGGTCCGTTCGGGGGACCCCCGAAGACCGGACCGGTCAGGCCGCCGTCCGGCTCCCCGCACGCGGGACAATCACCGGCGCGCCGTCCCCGGGCGCCGCGAGCACATCGCTGTCGACGTCGTACAGCGCCCGCACCAGCGGCGCGTCCACCACCTCGCGCGGCGGACCGCAGGCGATCATCTCGCCGCCGCGCATCGCCACCACCAGGTCGGCGTAGCGGGCGGCCGCCGCGAGGTCGTGCAGCACCATGACGACGGTGCGCCCGCCCGCCGCGACCTCGCGCACCAGCTCCAGCACCTCGACGGCGTGGCCGAGGTCGAGCGCGCTGGTCGGCTCGTCGAGCAGGACCACGGGCGCGTCCTGGGCCAGCACCATGGCGAGCCAGCAGCGCTGCCGCTGCCCGCCGGAGAGCCGGTCGAGCCGGCGGTCGGCGAACTCCTCGACGCCGGTGGCCCGCAGGGCCTCGGCGGTGAGCCGCTCGTCGTCGGCGGACCACTGCCGGAACAGGCCCTGGTGCGGGTGGCGGCCGTAGCGGACCAGCCCGGCCACGGTGACCGCCTCCGGTGCCTGCGGGCTCTGCGGCAGCAGCGCGACCCGGTGGGCGGCCTGCCGGGGGCGCAGCTTCCAGATGTCCTCGCCGCCGACCAGCACCCGGCCGGAGTCGGGCCGGTGCAGCCGGGCGATCGAGCGCAGCAGGGTGGACTTGCCGCAGCCGTTCGGGCCGACGACGGCCACCACCTGCCCGCCGGGCACGGTGAGGTCGACGCCGCCGAGCACCGGGCGCCCGGGGCCGTAGCCGGC
>NZ_LGDO01000193.1:0-4278 GCF_001279805.1 Streptomyces sp. XY431 | reverse complement strand
CCGCCGGGTCCGCCCCAGCCCCCGCCGGGACCGCCCCGGCTGCCCGGAAGCTTGCCACGGGGTCGATGGTTACGTAAACATAGGCGCAGGGGCAGGCTCACTGCCGCACCGCATCCCTTCACACAGGAGCAAGACGCGCATGCCCGTTCTCCAGACAGACCAGGCCGGTCTCCTGCTCGACGGCCAACCCTTCCGGCTGCTGTCCGGCGGGCTCCACTACTTCCGGGTCCACCCCGCACAGTGGGCGGACCGGCTGCACAAGGCCCGGCTGATGGGCCTCAACACCGTCGAGACCTACGTGCCCTGGAACCTCCACCAGCCGCGGCCGGAGCAGTTCCGGCTGGACGGCGGGCTCGACCTGCCCCGGTTCGTCGAGCTGGCCGCCGCCGAGGGCCTGCACGTGCTGCTGCGCCCCGGCCCCTACATCTGCGCCGAGTGGGAGGGCGGGGGCCTCCCGTCCTGGCTGCTCGCCGAACCCGACATCCGGCTGCGCTCCCGCGACCCCCGGTTCCTGGCCGCCGTGGACGACTACTTCCGCCGCCTGCTCACCCCGCTCCTGCCGTACCTGGCCTCGCGGGGCGGTCCGGTGCTGGCCGTCCAGGTGGAGAACGAGTACGGGGCGTTCGGCGAGGACATCGCCTACCTGGAACACCTCGCCGACTCCCTCCGGCGCTGCGGGGTCGACGTGCCGCTGTTCACCTGCGACCAGCCGTCGGACCTCGAACGCGGCGCGCTGCCCGGCGTGCTCGCCACGGCCAACTTCGGCAGCCGCTCCACCGAGCACCTGGCCGAGCTGCGCCGCAAGCGACCGGACTCGCCGTTGCTGACCGCGGAGTTCTGGATCGGCTGGTTCGACCGCTGGGGTGCCGCGCACGTGGTCCGCGATGCCGACGAGGCGGCCCGGGAGCTCGACGACCTGCTCTCCGCCGGTGCCTCGGTCAACTTCTACATGTTCCACGGCGGCACCAACTTCGGCTTCACCAACGGCGCCAACGACAAGCACACCTACCGGCCGACCGTGACCTCCTACGACTACGACGCGCCGCTCGACGAGGCCGGGGACCCGACGGCGAAGTACACCGCGTTCCGCGAGGTCATCGCCAAGCACGCCCCCGTGCCCGAGGAGCCGGTGCCCGCGCGCGGCCCCAAGCTCGCCCTCCCCCCGGTCGTGCTGACCGAGAGCGCCGACCTGCTGCCGAACGCCGCCGTCCTCACCCCGGCCGCGGTCCGGTCGCCCCGGCCGCTCACCATGGAGGAGCTGGCGCAGGACTTCGGCTTCGTGCTGTACGAGACCGTGCTGCCGACCGCCGGCCCGGTGCTGCTGGAGGTCGAGCAGGTCCGCGACCGCGCCCAGGTCTTCGTCGACGGGCAGCCCGTGGGCGTCCTGGAGCGGGAGAACCACGAGCACGCGCTGGCCTTCACCGCCCCCGCGGCCGGGAGCACCCTCACGGTCCTGGTGGAGAACCAGGGGCGGGTCAACTACGGTCCCGGCATCCACGACCGCAAGGGACTGCTCGGCAAGGTCCTCCTCGACGGGGCCGAACCCGCCGAGTGGAGCTGCCGCCCGCTCCCGCTGAGCAGCCTGGCGGACGTCCCCTTCGCCGCCGGCGCGCGGACGCCCGTCGGGCCCGCCTTCCACCGCGGCCGCTTCGAGGTCGCCGAGCCCGCCGACACCTTCCTCCACCTGGAGGGCTGGACCAAGGGCAACGCCTGGGTCAACGGCTTCCCGCTCGGCCGCTACTGGTCCCGGGGGCCGCAGCGTTCGCTGTACGTCCCCGCGCCGGTCCTGCGGGCCGGGACCAACGAGGTCGTGGTGCTCGAACTCCACTCCGCGCACCGCGCCCGCACCGTCGAATTCCGCGGGACGCCGGACCTCGGCCCGATCGGGGAATGACGGGGGAGCGGCCGGGAGCGGATGACGGGCTGTGCGGCCCGTCGTCCGCCTCGGTGGCCGGCGCGCCCCCGTCAGCGCCGCCCGCCCGTCCTCCGCCGAGCCGCGGTGCCCGGCCGCGGGGCCGCCGTGCTTGCCCGCTCGACCAGGGTGGTCGGCACCAGCCGGACACCCGTCACCGTCTCGCCGCGCAGCTCCCGAAGAGCCGCGTCCACGCACAACTCGCCCACCCGGGCGAAGTCCTGACGCATCGTCGTCAGCGGCGGAATGAAGGAGGCCGCCTCGGCGATGTCGTCGAAGCCGACGACGCTCACGTCCTGCGGGACCCGCAGGCCCCGCTCGTGGAAGGCCCGCAGCACACCCAGGGCCATCTGGTCGTTGGCGACGAACACGGCGGTGCAGTCGGCCTCCTCGGCCAGCTGCAGCCCCGCCTCGTACCCGGACTCGGGTGTCCAGTCGCCGCGCTGCGGCGGCGGCACCCGTCGTCCCTCCTCGCGCAGCACCGCCTGCCAGGCGTCCGATCGGCGGTCCGCGGCGAAGGACTCCGCCGGGCCCGACACGTGCCAGACCGTCTCGTGCCCGAGGTCGAGCAGGTGCTGCACGGCGGTGCGGGCTCCCTGCCGCTGGTCGGTGTCGACGACGGGGAAGCGCCCGGTGGCGTCGGAGTCGACCACGACCACCTTGACGTGCGGCGGGAGGGTCGGTGCGGTCGTGTCGAGCAGGTGCACCTCCATGATGAGGACGACGGCGTCGACGGCCAGCTCGTCGAGCCGGGTGAAGGCGCCGCGGACGTTGTCCTGGGTCGGGGCGTCGAGGGGGATCAGCGTGACGGCGTAGCCGGCGTGGGCGGCCGAGCCCGCGATGGCCTCCAGGGTCCGGACGTTGCCGGTGCTGGACAGGCCCATGGTGATCACGCCGATCGCCCGGAACTCCCCGCGCTTGAGGGCGCGGGCGGCGCTGTTGGGCCGGTAGCCGAGCTCCTTCATGGCGTCGAGGACCTTCTGGCGGGTGCTGTCGATGACGGCCGGGTCGCCGTTGGAGACGCGCGAGACCGTCTGCGAGGAGACCCCGGCGAGGGCGGCGACGTCCGCCATCGAGACGCGTCGGGCCCGGCCCCGGCCGCCGGGTGCCCGGCCGACCTCCGCGGCGGCCGTCCGGCCTGCCTTCGGCCCGGATCCCGCGCCCCCCGGGCGCGCGTCGTCCGACCGGTCGCTCGCATGCTTGCCCGTCACCGGATTCCTCTCGTTCGTCGCTGCTTCGTGCTTGACGCTCCTCATCGGGAGTGCCACGATCGCCACACCGATGATTACGTAAACATCCTTCGTTGGCCAGTCGCCACGGAGCCGTTCACCGGTCCCCGGGCGCTCGCCACCCGTCCTCCGCCACCGCACTTCCAGGTCACCGATGCAAGGACCCCCGCCATGACGCTCCTCTCGACGCGCGCGACGGAAGCACCACCCCCGCGCCGACCACGTCCCCGCCTCCGGCTGCGCAAGGAGGCCCTCGTGGGCTGGGGCTTCGCCGGCCCGTTCGTCGCGGTGTTCGGCCTCGTCTTCCTCGCCCCGATCGGGTACGCGCTGTACCTGAGCCTCTTCAAGGACCGGCTCATCGGGGGCACCTCCTTCGTGGGCCTCGACAACTACGGCGAGGCGCTCGCCGACACCCGCTTCTGGGAGGGCCTGGCCAGGGTGGGACTCTTCCTCCTGGTCCAGGTGCCCGTGATGCTGGGTGCCGCGCTGCTGGTCGCGCTCGCGATCGACAGCGGCCGACTCTACGGCAGGACCTTCTTCCGGGTCGCGGTCTTCCTCCCGTACGCCGTCCCCGCCGTCGTCGCCAGCCTGATCTGGGGCTTCATGTACGGCACCCGCTTCGGCCTGGTCGGGAACATCAACGACGCCCTCGGGGTCACCCTGCCCGACCCGCTCTCGCCGTCCCTGGTCCTCGCCTCCATCGGCAACATCGTGACCTGGGAGTTCGTCGGCTACAACATGCTGATCTTCTACTCGGCCCTCAAGGTCGTCCCCCGCTCGCTCTACGAGGCGGCGGCGATCGACGGTGCGGGGGAGTGGCGGGTGATCCTCTCCGTCAAACTGCCGGCCATCCGCAGCGCCCTGGTGATCGCGACGATCTTCTCGATCATCGGCAGCTTCCAGCTCTTCAACGAGCCCAGCATCCTCCAGAAGCTCGCCCCCAACGCGATCACCAGCGACTTCACCCCCAACCTCTACACCTACTCGCTGTCCTTCGCGGGCCAGCAGCACAACTACGCGGCCACCGTGGCCATCGTGATGGGCGTGATCACCGCGGTCATCGCCTACACCGTCCAGCTGCGCGGCATGCGGAAGGGCTGAGCCGATGACCACCCCTCCCGTCCCCGCCCCCACGTC
>NZ_LGDO01000192.1:0-4425 GCF_001279805.1 Streptomyces sp. XY431 | reverse complement strand
CGAGTCGAACCCCAGCACCGACGGCCGCATGTAGACATCCGTCTCGGACGCCTGGTCCGCCATCAGGTGGTGGAAGAGCATGCCCTCCTGGAGCGGGGCGAGCGGGTAGACGTCGGCCACATTGGCCGCGCCGCCCTCGACCTTCGCCACGACCCGCTCGATCTCCGCCCCGGTCAGCTCCACCAGCGGCAGCATCTCCGGCGTGATCCCGACGGCACCCTCGGGAATCAGGTTCGGCGGAACCACCACCTGGACCGGCCCGGCAGCGCCGGCCAGCCCGGCCGGCGTGGGGTTGCGCAGCAGGGTGCGGACGGAGATCGACACACCCCGGACCCGCAGGTACTCCACCAGCGACACCGCCAGCAGGGAGTGGCCGCCCAGGGCGAAGAAGTTGTCCTCCACACCGACGCTCTCCAGCCCCAGGGCGTGGGCGAACGCGAGGCACAGGATCTCCTCCTGCACCGTTGCCGGACCACGGCTCACCCGGACGTCCTCGTCCGCGCTGCCGGAGCCGTCCTGTGCGGGCAGGGCCGCGAGGTCCAGCGCCCCGTCCGCCGTCAGCAGCAGCGTGTCCAGCACCACCACCGAGGGCACCAGGTCCTCCGCCAGGCGGTCGCCGGCGAACTGCCGCACCGCGTCCGCCAACGCCGCGTGATCAGCGCCGGAGTCGGCGGGTACGACATAAGCGACCAGGCTCCCGTCGCCTCCCGTCCGGGACACCTGGCCGTCGTCCGCATCGTGCTCGCGCTCGATGACCGCCACCTGAGCCAAGCCGGGCTGCGTGGCCAGCACGGTCTGCACCTGCCGCGCGGTCCGCCCGCGCGTCAGGATCCGCTCCCGCTCGTCCTCACCCAGCACGGCCACCGCCGCAAGCCGGGTCCGCGGCTCGGCCGTGACCGTCTCAAGGACGCGAGCCAGCCAGACCGCGATCCGGTCGGCCGTGTCCGCGTCGAACAAGTCGGCTGCCACAACCATGACACCACGCAGGCCCGCCGGAGCGCCCTGGGCGTCGAAGGCCTCCCCGAGCGAAATGCCCAGGTCGAACTTCGCCACCCCGGTTCCGGCGGCCTGCCGGCCGACCCGCAGCCCCGGCAGCTCCAGCAGCTCCAGCTCGGACCGGCCATCGCCGGAGGCCGTGGCGGTGTTCTGCAGGGTGAGCATGACCTGGAACAGCGGGTGACGGGCCAGCGACCGGGTCGGCGCCAACTCCTCCACCAGCTTCTCGAACGGCACGTCCTGGTTCTCGAACGCGCGCAGGCCCGTCTCCCGGACCCGCTCGACCACCTCACCGAAGGTCGGGTCACCGGACAGGTCGGTCCGGATCACCAACGTATTGACGAAGAACCCGACCAGGTCGTTCAGCGCCTCGTCGGTGCGCCCGGCGATCGCCGCACCGATCGGGATGTCCGTGCCCGCACCGATCCGGTTCAGGGTGACCGCCAACGCCGCCTGCAGCACCATGAACAGGGTCGCCCCCTGCTCCCGGGCCACCGACAGCAGGCCCTCGTGCAGCCCTGCGGGGATCTCCAGCGCCACCGTGTGACCGCGGTGGGTGGGTGTCGCGGGTCGCGCCAGGTCGGTGGGCAGGACGAGCTCCTCCGGGACCCCGTCCAACGCCCCACGCCAGTACTCCACCTGCCCGGACACCAGACTGCCCGGATCGTCCTCGCTCCCGAGCAACTCCCGCTGCCACAACGCATAGTCCGCGTACTGCACCGGCAGCGCCGCCCAGCCCGGCACCCGACCCGCGACCCGCGCCGCATACGCCACCGACACATCCCGCGCCAACGGCGCCGTCGACCAACCGTCGGCCGCCACGTGATGCACCAGAATCACCAGCACGTGCTCGGCCTCGCCGAGCGCGAACAGCGTCGCCCGGAGCGGGATCTCCGACGTCAGGTCGAACGCATACCCGACCGCCTCCGCCACCGCCGCATCCAGTTCCTGCGGCGCCACCTCGACCACCGACAGCTCGAAGCCGCACTCCTCCAGCGACAGCACCCGCTGGAACGGCTCACCATCCGCCACCGGCAGGACCGTGCGCAGCGCCTCGTGCCGCCCGGTCACGTCCCGCAACGCCTCAGCCATGGCCCCGCGGTCCAACTCGCCGGTCAGCCGCAGCGCCACCGGGATGTTGTAGGTCGCGCTCGGACCCTCCAACTGCCCCAGGAACCAGAGCCGGCGCTGCGCGAACGACAGCGGCACCCGCTCCGGACGCACCATCGGCGCCAACGCCGCACGGCCCTCGCCGGCCTCACCCATCCACGCCGCGACCGCGGCCGGCGTCGGACGCTCGTACAGCATCCGCAGGGGCAACTCCACGCCCAGCACCGTACGCACCCGGATCACCAGCCGCATCGCCAGCAGCGAATGACCACCCAGCGCGAAGAAGTCGTCCTCCACACCGAACGCGGGGAGCCTCAGAACCTCGGCGAACGCCTGGCACAGCAACTCCTCGTGCACCGTCACCGGACCCCGGCCCCCAGCCGACAGCCCCGAGAAGTCCGGTGCGGGCAGGGCCTTGCGGTCCACCTTGCCGTTCGCCGTCAGCGGCATCTCCTCCAGCACCATGACGGCCGACGGAACCATGTACTCCGGCAGGCTCAGGGCGAGGTGGGCCCGCAGGTCCGCCGCATCCACCCGTGCCCCGGTCCGGGGCACGACGTACCCGGCGAGCCGCTGATCCCCCGCACCGCTCTCGTTGACCGTCACCGCCGCCTGTGCCACCAGCTCGTGACGCTCCAGCGCGGCCTCGATCTCACCCAGTTCGATCCGGAAGCCACGCACCTTGACCTGCGTGTCGACCCGGCCCAGGCACTCCAGCGTCCCGTCCCCGCGCCAGCGGGCCAGGTCGCCCGTGCGGTACATCCGCTCGCCGCTCGGCCCGAACGGCGCGGCAGTGAACCGCTCGGCACTCAACCCGGGCCGGCCCAGGTACCCCCGGGCCAACTGCGCACCCGCCAGGTACAACTCGCCCGCCACACCTGCCGGGACCGGCTGCAGGAACCCGTCCAGCACGTAGGCACGCATGTTGGCGAACGGACGCCCGATGGTCACCGGACCCTCGCCGACCTCGGCCGAGGTCGCCCAGACCGTCGCCTCCGTCGGCCCGTACAGGTTCACCGCCCACAGGCCGAGCTCCCGCACCCGGCCCGCCAACTCCTCGGACAGCGCCTCACCGCCGACCAGCACCCGCACCCCGCGCGGCCAGTCGGCCTCGACGGACAGCAGAGCCCGCCACAGCGAGGGAACAGCCTGGACAGCAGTCACCCCGCCCGCGTCGACCAACTCCCGCAACGCCGCCGTATCACGTACCGTCTCCCGCTCGGCGAGCACCACAGCCGCCCCGCTCACCAACGGCAGGAACAACTCCAGCGCCGCGATGTCGAAAGACACCGTCGTCACAGCCAGCAGACGGTCGCCGACCCCCAACGGAACCCGCTGCCCGGCCGCCCGCAAGTGGTTCACCAGCGCCTGGTGGGTGACCACGACCCCCTTGGGGCGCCCGGTCGAACCCGACGTGTGAATCACATACACCGGATGGGCCGGCAGCAGCGGCACCACCAGATCGGCGTCGGTGAGCTGCGCCTCCTCGAAGCCCGAGCACTCGGCGCGCAGCTCGGCGGAGTCCAGCACCAGCACCGGCCCCTCGACCGAGTCCGGCAGCACCCGTGCACACTGCTCCGTGGTCAGGACACACACCGGCGCCGCGTCATCCAGCACATAGGCGATCCGCTCCACCGGATACTCCGGATCCACCGGCAGATACGCCCCGCCGGCCTTCGCCACCGCCAGCAGCGACACCACCAGCTCCACGCCGCGCTCCATCACCACCGCGACCACCGACTCCGGGCCCACACCACGCCCGATCAGCAACCGCGCCAGCCGGTTCGCCCGCGCATCCAACTCCGCGTACGACACCTCGACACCCTCGAACACCAACGCCACCGCGTCCGGCGTCCGCACCGCCTGCCCGGCGAACACCCCCGGCAGCGTCGACGACGCCACCTCGACCGCCGTGTCGTTCCACTCCTCGACAACCTGACGGCGCTCGGCCTCACCCATCACATCCACCGCCGCGAACCGCGACTGCGGAGCCTCCTCCAGGACGGCCGTGAGGTTCGTGACGGCGGCCCGCAACAGCGCGCAGATCTGCTCCGCATCGGCCGGTGCCACCGCTTCGACGATCAGGCCGAAGCCGCTCCCGAGGTCGTCGACGGCCACGCTCACGGGGTAGTTGGTGTGGTCGCTCACGGTCAGCAACCCGACGCCCTCGAGGCGGGGACCGGTCCCCTCCTCCGGTGCCTGGCCGTGCCGGTAGTTGAGGATCGAGGTGAACAGCGGGCTGCCGCCCGTCATCCCGCTCGCCTGCTGCGCCAGCGACAGCGGCGCGTGCTCGTGCACCAGCAGCTCGGCCAACTGGCC
>NZ_LGDO01000191.1:0-4426 GCF_001279805.1 Streptomyces sp. XY431 | reverse complement strand
CTGCCAGTCGTCGCCGCTCCAGCCCTCGGGGAAGGCTGCGGTGACCGACGCGAAGAACTGGCCGTTCTGCCACCGCCCGATGGTGCTCGTGCGGTAGTCAGGCTCATGTCTGATCGGGATGACCTCGGGAACGCTCATGGGCTGAACCATAGGCGCTACCTGGGACAACAGGCGGTGACAGCCTCACCGCCTGTCCGCGCTGAATGAGATCTCAAACGCGGTCTGAGACCCGATCCGGTGTACAGCCCGGAGCCCAGGGTCGTGCGGGCCCGGGCCGCCCTGCCGGCCCGTTGAACCCGGTGGCGGAACCGGAGCACAGAACCTCTCCGAGTCGATTCCTCCGCCGAGGCAACCCTGGACCGAACGCCTGGAGGCCGCCACCGTACTGGGTGGCGGCCTGCTGTACCTTTCCAGACCGTGGTGCCGGGCAGCGCGGAGTCGGACGATCCGCTGCTCCCGCCGCTGGAAGCGATCGAGCTGGAGGCCTTCCGGCGGCGGCACGCCGAGGACACGTTCTGGTGCGGGCTGCTGCCCGGCGGCTGCGGTGTACGGCTCACCACCAAGCCGTACACCGACCTTTTCTGAACCTGCCGAGCCGCGCTGTCCTCTGCCGCCGAACCTGGCCGCTGAGGGGCCAGTGTCAGCACCCGCGACCGCGCCTGAGATCATCCCGGCCATGTTCGTAGCGAAGCGCAGACAGCAGGCCATTGCGGGCGTCGAGTCGCACGTGCGTGACTTCTTTGCAGGTCACGAGCAGGTTCAAGCCCGTGACTACGACCTCGGGCCCGGCCGTCGGGATGCCGTCCCCGGGCTGCGCATCATCGCGGCCGGTCCCGGCCCCCGCTGCAACGCCTGGACATACGTCACCGCCGGGTGCTGGTCCGCGGTCGAGAAGCACGGTCACGGAATTGAGTTCGCCCTGACCGGTCCGGCCGGCGATGTGAGCTTCGTCGACCTGCTCGCGAAGATCGCCTACTACCACGCGGGCCATCATCTTGATCTTGAGCACAGCATGCCCATCGGTGAGCCGTGGATGCCCGGTTCATCTTGCGACAACCTGCTGATCAGCCTGCCCTATCTCCATGATCCTGACATGGAAATCTGCCCGCTCCCGAACGGGCATGCCCGCATCCTCTGGGCTCTCCCGGTGACGGCCGCCGAACTCGCATATCGCCGCGAACACGGCCATGAAGCGCTTGAGCGACTCTTCGAACAGCACGAGATCGAGCCCACGGATCCCAGGCGCGCTTCGGTGGTCTGAGAACCTGCCCCTCGCTCCGGGCCTCCGGAGCGCATTCACCTGTTTGGAGAAGCGATGGAGGAGCCGCCATTCGGCGTGTTGTTGACGACGGGCGGCGACCGCGGGTTCGATCTGGTTCAGGCGGTTCGGGCCGTGACTCGTCTGAGCGCCTGGCAGAGCAAGCAACTGCTCGACGCCGCGCCCACCACTTTGATCGAGGAGACGTGGTTCGAGCGGGCAGAGCAAGCAGCCAGGCGCCTCAACGAGCTCGGCGCCAGAGCTGATTTGGCCTGCAGGTGGTGCGAACGCGTGATGTTCCCCGAGGACTGTCCGGTGGACCCCGAACCGTGTTCGTCGCCCTACATGTCCCCGGACGGCTGCCCCGCGAGTCGTCCCCGAGGCAACGCCTGATGCGATCAGCCTCCCTCCTGCAACGGCCGGGGTACGCGGATCATTGATCACGATCCGGGAAGGTCGGCATGCCGAGGTTGACTGCCATGCTCCGCCTGGCTTCCTCTGCGTCGAGCTGTGCGATCTTGCCTTCGCCATGGAAAGTAGTAGCGAAGACGTTGGACAGTTGCCCGTCGTTGGGCGTGTCGCGGATTACGACAGGGATGTCACTCTCGGCTGGTCCCTCCCGCCCGCACCCGATTTGCGTGTGAGGACAGGAGCGTGCGAGCCTCGTACGTCATCTTTCTGAAAGGGCTGGTCGTGACACTCGGCATGGTTCTCGGCGACTTCTCCTCTCGCGCTTCGACGCGGGAGCGGTAGCCCTGCCTGCCCTGACACTCGCGCCTGTGCTGTAGCACGGGCCGTTTCTCCTGCTCCTCGTCGAAGTGCTCTTCGTGCCCCTGCACGTTCGATCACGAGGAGTACGTGGTGTCCACGATCCACTGGACCGAAGAGCACACTGTCCGATCCGCCCGATGGCATTCCGAGAGCGCCACACCGCTTCCCGGACGGGTCGTCGTCGCGGATGACCGCATGAATTCCGATACCGCCTGCCGTCTTGCCTGTGAAGGTACGGCGTTGCTGTGGCGGGGCGACTTCCACAACGCACGGCAGCTACTACGCGCGATGAGCCGCCGTATCGACCGGAAACTTCCCCGCTCGGGGGACAGCCCGGCTGAGTCCTTCCATCTGCACCGCCGGGCCCGCAGCCACCGGGCCCGCGTGCTGAGCAGGCTCCTTGTGCTGCTGGAGGACGACTATTACCTGGCTCTGCGCAGAGCTCCCGATGTGCGTCAGGCGTGCGTCGAGGCGTACGGCTCACCGCACGAAGCTGTGGTGGTCTCCTTCACAGAGCTGCTGGGCGTAATCGGCGCCCAGCAGTGGCGCGAGAAGGGCGTGGTCGTGCCGGCCATCAACACCCGCATCCATCCGCACTACGGCGTGTTCTCCCCGATCAGGGGCGAGTACGTCGATTTGGTCGCACAGACACCACTGCCCGCCTCGGTGAACCACGGTGGCGGTCGTCGTACCGCCTTCGACCTCGGCACGGGGACAGGCGTACTCGCTGTCGTCCTCGCCCGCCGGGGGCTCGACCACATTGTGGCCACCGACATCAACCCGCGCGCACTGTCCTGTGCCCGCGAAAACGTCCACCGGATGAAGTTCACCGAACGCATCGATGTCATGGGTCCTGAGTTGTTCCCCGAAGGCCGAGCCCACTTCATCGTCTGTAACCCGCCTTGGATTCCCTCCCGGCCGACCTCTGCTGTCGAGCAAGGCGTCTACGACCCGAACAGTGCCATGCTTCACGGCTTCCTGACCGGACTGGCTTCCCACCTCGAACCAGGTGGTGAAGGATGGCTCATCCTCTCGGACCTCGCCGAACACCTCGGACTCAGGACGCGTCGCGAATTGCTGACCTTCATCGAAGCAGCGGGCCTGCACGTGGTGGACAAGATCGACACCAGGCCGCAGCATCCGCGAGCTTCGGACAGCACTGATCCCCTCCATGCTGCCCGCGCTGCGGAGGTCACATCGCTGTGGCGCCTGGCCAGCAGTTGACAACGGATCACGTAGGCGGTGGCCAGGGGCCAGCAGACTGGTCGCCTCGGCGATCGCCTCCGGGTTGGGCTGAATTAGCGGCGGACGTTCTCTGGCCTCCCTGTGCCGGGACGTGGTGCTGTCAGCAGTCGGAGGTGAGTCTGCCGGCGGTGGTACGGAAGTCGGGCATGCCAAGGTGGACGGTGGACGGTTGTGCTGCACGTTCGCGCATGGCCTCCAGCTTCTGCGCCGCGGCGGCCATGGTGGTCTCGATGGCGGCGACCTCGCCAAGCCAGCCCTGGTCCCGGGCCTCCTGGAGGCGGTCGACGAGGTTGGCGTGGATCTCCTGGAGACGTGGCATCTGGGCCGTGTCCACGAGCAGTAGGGGATATCTGACGCAGGCTTCTCTGAACTAGCGATCGCTACTCGAGGCTCTGTGTAAATCGCTGGCAGCTGGGTCCTCGCCGGGCAAAGATGCAGCCATGCGCTATGCCAACACCGACCCCGAGCTGATGGACCTGGTCCGACGATTCGTCACGCCCGGCCGGCGGTACCTGCGGCTGGGTGGAAGCTCGCTGCGGTTGAGCGGGCCTGAGCGCGAGTTGTTCGTGAGGGAGCTGGTCCAGGCTGCCGGGGAGATCACTCCCACTGAACTCGGCATCCTTTTCGAGGGCGGGTGGCGAGAGTGCAGGACTGCCTCCTGGCTGGTTGCCGTGGCCGGCAGGACCGAGTTCCGCAGCCGCATCGGCGAACTCCTGCTGGCCAGCGGAGGCCCCTACGGCGGGTCATACTGCGTCACACTTGCCACTTTCGGCACCAGCGCGGACGCCGATCTGGTCTGCAGATACCTTGATCGCTACTTACCTCAACCCGACCTCGTCTGGGACCAGACCTTTGCTCTCAGCACACTGCTTCACCTCGATGCCGTCCTCGGGACCGAGCGAGCATCCCGATACCTTGCCGCCGGTGGCCTGTGGCAGCAGTGGACCGATGCCACGTCGAACATGGTGCGGGATCCGCAGGAGTACCGGCAGGTCGTGGACCAGCTCTGTTCCCTCGCCAGCGAGTGCGCTGAACTCTTCGCCAGAATGGAAACTACTGACTTCGGCTTGTCAGGGTGAGGTTGGAGTGTCGAGGGTCAGGCCGGTGCCGGCTATGAAGCCGTCGAGGGTATCGGGCCGGTACTGCAGGCGT
>NZ_LGDO01000190.1:0-4575 GCF_001279805.1 Streptomyces sp. XY431 | reverse complement strand
CCCGCTCCAGGAGGGCATGCTCTTCCACCACCTGATGGCGGACCAGGCGTCCGAGACGGATGTCTACATGCGGCCGTCGGTGCTGGGGTTCGACTCGCGCGAGCGGGTGGACGCGTTCCTGGACGCGCTGCGGGAGGTGATCGACCGGCACGACGTCTACCGCACGGCGTTCGTGTGGGAGGGCCTGGCGGAGCCGGTGCAGGTGGTGTCGCGCCGGGTGGAGCTGCCGGTCCAGGAGGTCGTGCTGGACCCGCGGGGCGCCGACCCGGTGGAGCAGTTGCTGGCGATCGGCGGATCGTGGATGGATCTGACCCGGGCGCCCCTGATGACGGTCCACGTCGCGGCGGAGCCCGGCGGTGACCGCTGGCTGGCGCTGCTGCGAACCCACCACCTGGTGCAGGACCACACCTCGGTGGACGTGCTGCTCGGGGAGCTTCGGGCGTTCATGTCCGGTCGGGGCGACGCGTTGCCGGAGCCGCTGCCGTTCCGCGACTTCGTGGCGCAGGCCCGCCTGGGTACGCCGCGCGAGGAGCACGAGCGGTACTTCGCGGAGCTGCTCGGGGACGTCACCGAGACGACGGCGCCGTTCGGTGTGCTGGACGCGTACGGCGACGGCAGTTCCACCCACCAGGCACGCCTCGTGGTGGACGATGAACTGGCCGGCCGGATCCGTGAGTCGGCGCGGCGCGAGGGCGTCAGTGCGGCCACCCTCTTCCACCTGGCGTGGGCGCGGGTGCTCGGTGTGGTCAGCGGCCGTGACGACGTGGTGTTCGGCACGGTGCTGTTCGGCCGGATGAACTCCGGGGCGGGCGCCGACCGGGTGCCGGGTCTGTTCCTCAACACGCTGCCGGTGCGGGTGCGGTTGGACTCGCAGAGCGTGGGCGGGGCGCTGTCCGGGATGCGGCACCAGTTGGCGGGGCTGCTGGTGCACGAGCACGCGCCGCTGTCGCTGGCGCAGCAGGCGAGCGGGTTGACGGGCGGCAGCCCGCTGTTCACCTCGATCTTCAACTACCGGCACAACCAGGCCGGCGCGCGGAACTTCGACTCCGGCTTCGAGGGTGTCGGGGTGCTCTCCACGCGGGACCTGACCAACTACCCCCTGAGCATCGCCGTCGACGACGATCGGACGAGGTTCGGCCTGACCGTCGACGCGGTGGCTTCGATCGACCCGCAGCAGGTGGGGTCGCTGTTGCACACCTGCCTGGGCAATCTGGTCGCGGCCCTGGAGGATGCCCCGGAGCGGACGCGGCTGGGAGAGGTGGGCGTCCTCGGTGAGGCGGAGCGGGAGCGGCTGCTGACCGGCTGGAACGACACGGGTTCTGCTGCTCCTGTGCTGTCGGTGGCGGAGGTGTTTGCGGCGCAGGTGGCGCGGACGCCGGATGCGGTGGCCGTGGTGTGCGGGGACGTGGAGCTGTCGTACGCGGAGTTGGATGCGCGGGCTGCTGCGTTGGCGGGTGTGTTGCGGGATCGCGGGGTCGGCGCGGAGTCGCTGGTGGGTGTGGTGATGGAGCGCTCGGTCGAGCTGTTCGTGGCGCTGCTGGCGGTGGTGAAGGCGGGTGGTGCGTATGTGCCGGTGGATGTGGACTATCCGTCGGAGCGGATCGCGTTCGTGTTCCAGGACGCGGCGCCGGTGTGTGTGCTGACCACGCGGGATGCTGCCTCGCGGGTGCCGGGGTCGGTGGAAGCGCCGGTGCTGGTGGTCGACGGTGGGCAGGTGCCGGCCGGGTCGGCTCCGGTCGGTGATGCGGGGGTGGGCTCGGAGTGCCCGGTGTATGTGATGTACACCTCGGGTTCGACGGGTGTGCCCAAGGGTGTGGTGGCCACGCAGCGGGATCTGGTGGAGTTGGCGTCGGCCTCGCACTGGGGCGTGGGGTCGGGGGACCGGGTGTTGTTCCAGGCCCCGCATGCCTTCGATGCCTCCTCGTACGAGGTGTGGGTGGCGTTGCTGTCGGGTGCGACGGTGGTGGTGGCGCCGACCGGTGCGGTGGATGCGAGGGTGCTGCGGTCGTTGCTGGTCGACTTCGCGGTGTCGCATGTGCATGTGACGGCGGGCCTGTTCCGGGTGATCGCGGAGCAGGATCCGCAGTGCTTCGCGGGTGTGCGCGAGGTGTTGACCGGTGGCGATGTGGTGCCGGTGGGTGCGGTGCGCCGGGTGCTGGAGGCCAGTGCGGGCGTGGTGGTGCGGCATCTGTACGGGCCGACGGAGGTGACGCTGTGCGCCACGCAGCACGAGGTGGCTTCGCCGGCGGTGCTGGGTGAGGTGCTGCCGATCGGTGGGCCGCTGGACGGCACCCGGGTGTACGTGCTGGACGAGCACCTGCAGCCCGTACCGGTCGGTGTGGCGGGTGAACTGTATGTGGCGGGTGCGGGGCTGGCGCGCGGCTATCTGAACCGCCCGGGCCTGACGGGAGAGCGGTTCGTCGCGGACCCGTTCGGTGCGGCGGGTGGGCGGCTGTACCGCACGGGTGACCGTGTGACGTGGTCGGCGGACGGTCGGCTGGTGTTCGCGGGCCGTGCGGACGACCAGGTGAAGATCCGCGGATTCCGGGTGGAGCCGGCCGAGGTGGAGTCGGTGGTGGCCGCGCATTCGCTGGTGGCGCAGGCCGCGGTGATCGCGCGTGAGGACGTGCCGGGTGACAAGCGCCTGGTCGCGTACGTGGTCGGGAACGGCGACAGCACCGAACTGGCCACCCTTGTGCGTGAGTTCGTGGCCGGGCGGCTGCCGTCCTACATGGTTCCGTCGGCGGTGGTGGTGCTGGAGGAGCTGCCGCTGACGGTGAACAGCAAGCTGGACCGCAAGGCGCTGCCCGCTCCCGAGTACGCCGCCGGCGCGGGCCGGGCACCGGCCACGGAGCAGGAGGAGCTGCTGTGCCAGGCGTTCGCGCGAGTCCTGGGGCTCGACCGGGTCGGCGTGGAGGACGACTTCTTCGCTCTGGGCGGCCACTCCCTGCTGGCGACCCGACTGGTCAGTGAGGTACGGGATTCGCTGCGGGCCGAACTGCCGATCCGGGCAGTGTTCGAGGCACGGACGCCGGAAGGGCTCGCCGGCTGGCTCGCCGGTCAGGTCGAGACCCAGAGCACGGCCAGGCCCGCTCTGCGGCCGATGCGCAAGCAGGAGGACAACTGATGACTCCGTTGTCGTTCGCGCAGCGTCCGCTGTGGTTCCCGGGGCAGTTGGAGGGTCCGAGCGCGACCTACAACATTCCGACGGCGCTGCGGCCGACCGGGGATGTGGATCGGGAGGCCCTCGCCGGCCGGCCCGCCAGTCAATTCAAGACCCAGAGCATTGCTAGGCCCACTCTGCGGCCGATGCGTAAGCAGGAGGACTACTGATGATTCCGTTGTCGTTTGCGCAGCGTCGGCTGTGGTTCCTGGGGCAGTTGGAGGGTCCGAGCGCGACCTACAACATTCCGATGGCGCTGCGGCTGACCGGGGATGTGGATCCGGAGGCCCTCGCCGAGGCGCTGCGGGACGTGGTGGGTCGGCACGAGGTGCTGCGCACAGTCTTCCTGGCCGAGAACGGGGAGCCGTACCAGCAGGTCCTCAAGGTCGAGGACTGCGGGTTCGAGCTTGCGGTCGAGACGGTCTCCCAGGAGTCGCTGTCCGGAGCCGTGAGCGGGGCGCTCGCGTACGCGTTCGATCTGTCCGCCGAAATCCCGGTGCGGGCAACGCTGTTCACGGTCGGCCAGGACGACCATGCGTTGGTGGTGGTGGTTCACCACATCGCCGGGGACGGCTGGTCGACGGCGCCGTTGGCGCGGGACCTGTCGGTGGCGTATGCGGCGCGCGCCGCAGGTCGGGCACCGGAATGGGAGCCGCTGCCGGTGCAGTACGCCGACTACGTGCTGTGGCAGCAGGAGTTGCTCGGCGACGAGCAGAACCCGGACAGCGTGCTCTCCCGGCAGCTGGCCTACTGGCGCAGGACGCTGGCCGGGGCGCCGGCCGAACTGGAGCTGCCGACCGATCGGCCACGTCCCGCCCTGGCCGGTCATCAGGGCCATGCGGTGGCAGTCGAGCTGCCGGCCGACGTGCACGAGCGTCTGGTGAAGGTGACCAGGGAGCGCGGGGTGACCCTGTTCATGGTGGTGCAGGCCGCGCTGGCGGTCACCCTCAACCGGCTGGGTGCGGGGAACGACATCCCGATCGGGGCGGCGATCGCGGGACGCACCGAGAAGGCCTTGGAGGACCTGGTCGGGTTCTTCGTGAACACGCTGGTCATGCGCACGGACCTGTCCGGCGACCCGACGATGGCCCAGGTGCTCGATCGGGTGCGAGAAGCGGGACTTGGCGCGTTCGCGCACCAGGACGTGCCGTTCGAGCGGGTGGTGGAGGAGCTGGCGCCGGTCCGTTCGTTGGCCCGTCATCCGCTGTTCCAGGTCATGCTCACGGTGCAGAACACGGCTTCGGCGGCGCTGGAGCTGGCCGGGGCGGGCTCGTTGTCCTCGACTCTGGCGTCGTCACCGGGTCTGGGGGCATCGAAGTTCGACCTGGAGGTGAGTCTTGGTGAGGTTTTTGACGAGCGGGGGAGGCCGGCGGGTGTTCGGGGGAGGTTGGTCGCGGCTGCGGATCTGTTCG
>NZ_LGDO01000189.1:0-4653 GCF_001279805.1 Streptomyces sp. XY431 | reverse complement strand
TCCCGCCGCCCCGGCCGGGGGTGCCGGCCCCGCGCCGGCCCCCGGCACCCCCGTCCCGCTGCAACTGCCCGCACCCACCGGGCCCTGGCCCGTCGGCACCGTCGCGCTGCACCTGGTCGACGACAGCCGCCCCGACCCTCTCCTCCCCGCCAAGCCCTACCGGGAGCTCATGGCCGGCCTCTGGTACCCGGCGGAACCCGGCGCCGGCCACCCGACGGCCTCCTGGCTGCCCCCGGCCGCGGCGGCCGACTGGGACGCGCACTCCGCACCGGCCCTCGGTGTCCCCGCCGGCGCCGCCGACTGGCAGGGGATCAGGACCCACGCCCGCACCGGCGCGCCCGTCGCCCGCCGTGCCGGCCGGCTGCCCGTGGTGCTGTTCTCCTCCGGCGACGGCGGCTCGCGCGCCCTCGGCACCACCCTGGTCGAGGATCTGGCGAGCCGCGGCCACCTCGTCGTCGCCCTCGACTCCACGTACGAGGCCGAACAGGTCGAGTTCCCCGGCGGCCGGGTCGAACGAGCCCTCCCGCTCCCCGACGACCTCACCCCGGAGGTCATCGCCGCCCTCCTCGCCGGGCACTCCCGGGCCCGCCTCGCCGACGCCCGCTTCGTCCTCGGCGCACTCGACCGGCTCGCCCGCGGGGACCGCCCCGACACCGGCACCGACCCACTCCCGGACGGGCTCGCCGAAGCCGCCGACCCGGCCAGGACCGGCGTGCTCGGGCAGTCCCTCGGCGGCTCCGTCGCCGCCCAGCTCGCCCACGACGAGCCCCGCGTCCGCGCGGCGGCCGACCTCGACGGCGCCCTCCTCGGACCCGTCGCCGACAGCGGCCTCGCCAAGCCCTTCCTGCTGATGGCCTCCGGTACGAAGACCCTGCGTACCGAACCGAGCTGGGCCTCCTGCTGGGCGGCGTCCACCGGCCCCCGGCACGCTCTGCGGCTGCGGAACGCCGCCCACGGCTCGTACACCGACCTCCAGGTCCTCCTGCCCCAGCTCGTCCGCCGCCTCCCGGTCCCCGACGCGGCCGGACTCATCGGCACCGTCGACCCCCGGCGCTCCCTGGCCGCCCAGCGCACCGCCGTCGCCGCCTTCTTCGCGCGGTACCTGACGGGGCGGCCCACCGGCTTCCTCGACCGGCCCGGCGAGGACTGGCCGGAGCTGGAGGTGCTGCGCTGAACCGGCCCGCCCGGCACCCCTCGTCACGCCGGGCGGCCCGGCGGGAGGGGCGCGGCCGGAACGCGGCGAGTATCCGCGCAGGTCACAGCACGCGGCAGCACCCCACGCGACCTCAGGGACTGCGCTGTGGCGCGCACCGGCCGAAAGGACGGGTCGTCACTCCGTCCCATGGCCGACGGATCCGCGGCCCGTGGGCGGATGCCGCGGAGCGCCGTGGTGACGAGCCTCGGTAGAGGCGGCCGTACAAGGACGGCCGCCGAGGTAGCCCTGTAGACGTCCTAGGGAAGGGGCGGGACTTGTTGCGGCTCCACTTCACCCACGACGACCTGACGAGGGTCCGGATCGCGCGGGCACCCGATCCGCTCGCGGAGTCGGTCCTGAGTCTGTCGCTGGTGCAGACCCGCGACATGGGCGGAGTGCTGATGGAGGGGTGGCGCAGCAGGACCCGTGGCAGTATGCGGCCCGAACAGCGGGTGCTGTTCGACCTGGCCACGCCGCTCGGGGTGGCGGAGGCCGCAGAGGCGTTCCTGCACGCCCGCAGCCGCACCCTGTCCGAGAGCCTGGAGCAGATCTGGTCACTGCCCGGCCGGCGGTGGAGTGCAGACCTGCGCGTCCTCAGCGGGATGCGCCCCCGAGCACCCCGTTGGGTCCATGAACTGCGAAGAGGCGAAAGCGAAATGCGCGCGACGGTCGACCGCCGGCTGCGCGAGTACCACTCCTTCGCGGTGGCACCGTACTGGTCGCAGCTGCTGGCCGCCGCGCACACCGAACGCGCCCGGAGTGCCACCCTCGCTGTCGACCGCGGTCTGGACGCACTGCTGGGCAGCCTCCACCCCGACGTCGGCTGGCAGTCACCGGTGCTGACGCTGCCCTGTCGCGTCGATGCCGACCTGCGGCTGCGCGGTGCCGGCGTCGTGCTGGTCCCCACCTTCTTCTGGCCCGAGCCGCTCGCGCTCACCGACAACCGCGGCCTCGACCACCCGCTCGTCCTGCACTACCCCCTCGCCCCGGACCTCACCACCTGCCGTGCGATCTGGACCTCCACCGCCGAGGACGGGCCGGACGGCGCGCTCGTCGCCCTGCTCGGAACCACCCGCGCCCGCGTGCTGCGCGCGGCGGCGGACCCGGCGGGCACCGCCGAACTCGCCCGCCGCAGCGGCTGTTCACCCGCCACCGCGAGCCACCACCTCAGCGTCCTGCGTACCGCCCGCCTTCTCACCACCAAGCGCACCGGGCCAGGTGTTCGGCACGCCCTCACCCCGCTCGGCCGAGCCCTCCTCGACGACCGCGCGCTCGACCGCCCGCCCGTGACCGTGACCGCCCGCACCCCCGCCCGGGACGCCTACTGCCCGGGACCGTGACCGCCACCAACCTGTTGGTTTCATGCGGTGCGGGCGAGGTTGTGCATGTGGGCGTCGGCCCTGTTGCCCGGCCCGTTGCCGCCGCGCTCGCGCACCACCCGCACGAGACCCTTGAGCCGCCGCATCCGCAGCCCCGTGAACGTCTCCACCCGGACCGGCTCGGCCCGGAGCACCGGAGAAATGCCCGGACTCGGACCTTCCGGAACAAGCTTCAGGGGCCGGGGGCGCAGCGGGCTTCAGGAACGGGTGGTCGGGTCCGGCCCGGGCCGATCCGCCCGGGCCGGACCCGACCGGGGTGTTCAACGGGAGCTCAGGACCGGGCGGTTGGCACCGAGGAACGCTTCGGCCGGGGGCAGGCCGACGGTGCGGCGGGGGGCGCCGGCGCGTGCGGTGACGACGCCGCGGACCAGCTCGCGCAGCCAGCGGTGGCCGGCGTCCTGGTCGTTGCGCGGGTGCCAGGCCATGGTCAGCGTCACCTCGGGCATGGGCACCGGGAGCGGGAAGGTGGTCAGGCCGAGGGCCTCGGCCGCCCGGGTGCCGAGGCGGGCCGGGGCGAGGCCGACCAGGTCGCTGTCGCGGAGCAGGAAGAGCGCGGCCGGGTAGCTCGGCACGCTGGCGACCACCCGCCGGGAGAGGCCGACCTCGGCCAGCCGCTGGTCGATCGGCCCCTGGCCGCGGCCGTTGCGGGAGACCGCGAGATGGTCGGCGGTGGCGAACTCCTCGGCGGTGGGGGGTGCACCGACGGTCAGCGGGTGTCCGGCGCGGGCGATGCCCACCAGGCCCGAGGTGGCGAGCGGTTCGGTGCGGGTCTCCGGGTCGAGGTGGTCCGTCACGCCGACCTCCAGATCGATCACGCCGTCCCGCATCGCGCTGGCGCCCTCCGGGTGGTCGCTCAGGAAGCGCAGGGTGACGGCCGGAGCCTGGGCGCGGACCGTCTCCACCAGGGTCGCGCCGATGGTGGTGAGGAGGACGTCCCCGGTCTGGAGGGTGAAGCGGCGGTTGAGGTCGGCCGGTTCGGCGGCGGCGCGCGGGACCAGCAGCGACTGGCCCCGGCTGACCAGCGCGCGGACCTCCGCCCGTAGTTCCACCGCGCGCGGCGTCGGGACCAGCCCCCGGCCGGCCCGGACCAGGAGCGGATCGCCGAGCACCCGGCGCAGCCGCCCGAGCGTGCGACTCATCGCGGGGGCCGAGGTGTGCAGCCGCTCTGCGGCGCCTGTCACGCTGCCCTCCTCCAGCAGGGCGTCCAGGGCGACAAGCAGGTTGAGATCGAGGTCCGGCATGGAGTTCTCCGCTGGTGGTCGGTCGGCTGGGTGGGGGTGGTGGGGGCGGGGATGACCAGAAGTGGAAGCAGTGCTGACCAAGGGTTTCGTGGGGACGCATGACGACTCGTCATCTGCCGTCGATCGTGACAACTCCCCTTTGGAGTGAAGGATCTGACGTGATGATTGACAATGACATGTTGGTGGTGGCCTGCCAAGGAGGCCGTGTGCCGACCTTTCGTCCGGCCGACGGCGCACGCCGGCCGCGTCGGCCCGGTGAGCTGCCCGGGCTGCCCGCGTGCTGCCCGGGCGACGCCCCCGGGCGACCCGCCGGCCCGGCGGCGGGGGTGCGGAAGTGGGGACGGTCGGTCCGGATCATCGGACGGTGGTACATACCAATGGACCTGCGCCGGAGCGCGCCCCGGGCGGACCGGCGGGTGTGGTGGGTGGCGATGGTGGCGGTGGCGGTCGTTGTGGCGGTGGTGGCGGTCGCCGTGGCGGTGGCGGTCGCGTCCGGACTCGTGTTCGGGTGAGAGTGGGAGGGTGAGTTCCTCCTCGTACGCGGAACGGCCGCCCGGTGCCGCCCCCGGGCGGCAGGTGGCCTGTGTCTGGGTGCGGCGGAACGTCGCGGGGCCTGCGTACGGGCAGCTCGTGGTGCCGGACGGCTGTGTGGACCTGGTGTGGTCGCCGGCGGGCCTGGAGGTGGTCGGCCCGGACCGTGCGCCGCGGACCGTGCCGGTGCCGGGCGGGGCCGAGCTGGCCGGGGTGCGGTTCCGGCCCGGCGCGGCCGGCCTGCTGCTGGGGGCGATGCCGGCGCGGGAGCTCTGCGACCTTCAGGTGCCGCTGGCCGAGGTGGTCG
>NZ_LGDO01000188.1:0-4912 GCF_001279805.1 Streptomyces sp. XY431 | reverse complement strand
GGCCAGGGCGGGGGCGGCCGGGCGGGCACCGTGGGCGCTGAGGCCGGCAAGGCCCTGGCCGGAGAGGCCGAGGACGGCCTGAGCGGTGGCCCGGGCGGCGTTGGCGGGGTTGAAGCCGCTCGCGTCGTAGGCGACGGCGCCGCGCACGGCGGGGTCGGCCGAGCAGCCCTGCTGGAGCTTCACCAGGCTGCTCCAGCCCTTGAGGCCGCTGATGAACCGGCCGCCGGGGAGCAGGGCGGAGGTGGCCAGGCCGGTGCTGTTGGCGTTGGAGGCGGTGGCACCGGCCGCGGCGAAACCGCCGTCGGTGTTCTGGTGGGCCGTCAGCCAGTCCAGGCCCGCCTTGGCCTTGGTGCTGCGGCCGGTCGCGGCGAGGGCCTGGGCCGCGAGCGCGGTGGCGTCGGCGTCGGCGGTGCAGGTGGCCTGCCCGAAGGCGACGGGGAAGCCGCCGTCGGCGCACTGGGCGGCGGCCAGGAAGTCGACGGCGGAGGCCGGCGCCCCGCCGGGGGTGCGCTGGAGGGCGATCAGGGCCAGGGACTGGCCGAAGGCGTTGCTGTAGTCGCCCCACTGGGAGCGGTCGGAGAAGCGGCCGCTCGGCGTCAGCAGGGAGCGCAGCCGGGCGGGGAGGTCGACGCCGCCGAAGGCCGTCGGGGCGGTGCCGCGCACCTCGGCGGCCAGCAGGAGCTTGGCGGTGGCACCGGCGTAGGCCTCGGTGGTGCCGTCGCCCAGGTAGCCGCTCAGGATGTCGGGCCGGGCGAGCCAGGCGGTGGCGCGGGCGGCGGCCTGGTCGGCGCTGCCGGCGGCGGCGAAGGCGAGCACGGCGTCGATGGTGAGGCCCTGGTCGGGGTAGGCGGTGCCGTCGAAGACCGACTCGAAGTGGTCGCCGTCGACGAGCTGACGGGCCAGCCAGCCGGCCGCGGCGGCGTCCGGGCGGTAGGTGGTCGCGGCGTCCCCGGAGGCCGAGGAGGGCGAGGAGGGCGAGGAGGCCGGAGCGGTGGCGGCCGGGGCCGGGGCCGGGGCCGGGGCGGCAGCCTGGGCGGCGGTGGCGGCCGGGAGGGTGGCGGTCAGGGCCAGTGCGGATATCGCGAGCAGGCGGAGCGGGCGGCGGCGGAGCGCGGAGGCTGACATGGGAGGCCTTTCCGGGCCTGGGCGCACGAGCGGCCGCCGGCGACCGTGCGGGACAGGCTGCCCGACGGCTCCGGGAGCCCCTGGCCGCAGACCACGACGGGAGGAGGGGACACACACCTCCGCCGACGGGTACTCGGGCTCGCCGCCGACTGCCGTCGGCGGCCTACCGTTGCGGGTCAGCGCCGGAATTCGACCGGACTTCCCCCGACGGCGGAGTCAGAACATGACGGCTCATGATGTCGGCTCGGCCGAGAGAGGGTCAAGGCCGGTGCGAGGTCGGGTCGTCACCGGGGCGGGACGGTGGGACAGCCGGGACAGTGCGACAGCCGGGACAGTGCGGCGGCCGGTATGAGTGCGACGGCCGAGCCACCGTGCCGGCGGTGTCCGGCGGCACGGTGACGACAAAGGACCCGCCCGGCCGCCGCAGGGATGCGGCGACCGGGCGGGAGACCGGGGCGGACGGGGTCCGGGCTTTCGGGGTCGGAAGCCCTGGTTCGGCCCCCGGGGCAGCCGCCTCCGGTCAGCAGGTGCCGGCCGCGCGCTCGCGCACGACCAGATCGGTGCGGCCCGCCGTGGCGTCCAGCCAGACCACCCGGGTCCCCCGGTCGGCCGCCGGGAAGTACTGGCCGCCCCGGTTGCAGGACATCCGCTCGGGGGTGCCGCCGGTGAGCGGGAGCTGCCAGAGCTTGGGCAGATCGGTGTTCTTGGTGCCACCCGTCGCCCGGCGGCCGGCCTCGGCGAAGGTGACCGCCCGGTCGGAGGCGGTGAGGCCGGCGATCCGGCGCGGCTCGGAGCCGGCGCCGGGCCGGGGGCCCGCGGGCAGGAGGTCGGTCACGCCGGAGCCGTCCAGCGCGCCGGAGCGGATCGTGCTGCCCTTCGTCGGGTCGAAGGGCGTCTCGACCCACAGCAGTCGGCCGCCGGCCAAGCGGGTGCTGCCGACCTCGGTCCCGGCGGTGGCGTTCGCGTCGTCCACCACGTACTGGGCGACGACCTTGCCGGTGGCGAGCGAGTAGACGGTCGGCGCGCTCACCGTCCGCTCACCGACCTGCCAGGTCTCGGTCCAGGCGAGCAGGCCGTCGTGGAGGGCGAGACCGGAGGCGCGGTGGCCCTCCGGCAGCGCGATCGGCACCACGGGGGCGCCGTCGCGGGAGATCGCGGGACCGCTGCGGCCGGTCGCGTTGTCCGTCAGGAAGAAGGCGACATCACCGCCGGAGACCCGGACGTCGCCGAGGTACTGGTTCGCGCCGCGGTGGACGCTGCGCATCGGGCCGCCGGCGAGCGGCCGGGCCAGCACCTCCATGCCCCAGCTGCCGTCGGCCCCCGGTCCCATCGCCACCCACGCGGCGGTCGTGCCGTCGGTGGCGGGCCAGCCGTGCGAGCGGCCGTCCTCCGGGCTCAGCCGGGCGGGCTCGGCGGAGCCGGCCACAGCACCCGCGTACACGGCCATGCTGCCCTTGGCCCCCTTGCCCGCGGTAGCCGCCACCCAGCGGCCGGCGGCGACGTCCGGCGCCACGCTCTCGGTGGAGAGTTCGCGCAGCAGCGGCCGGCTGTCCACGCCGATCCGGCGCTGCCAGCCGTCCTTGACCCCGTGGGCGTCGAAGGCTCCGGCCACAGTGCGGAGTTGGGCGCGGTCGAGGCCGAGCGCGCGGCCTGCGGCGAGCACCGCGTTGCGGGCGTCGACGAAGTCGTCCAGCGGGGTCATGTACTCGGCGAGCGCGCGGTAGACCAGGCGGTCGGCGAGAAGCGGGTCGAGGGTGCGCCGGATGTCCCACAACGCGCCCGAGACGATGGTGGAGTTGAGGTGCACGCCGCCGTTGTCGACCCCGGCGGGCGCCCCGATGTAGTCGGCGACGGTGGTGCGGCGGTCGTCCAGCCGACGGCCGGCGCAGGCCTCGGGGGTGCCGGTGCGGCAGAGGTCCTCGCCGAGCAGCGCGGCCCTGGGGTCGGTCATCGCGATGCCTCGGCTGGTCACCTCGATGGCATTGCCGAAGTAGTCGGCGAGGGCCTCGTCGAGGGCGCCGGACTGGCCGAGGTTGACCAGCTCCGCGGTGTACTTGACGACGCCGTGGGTCATCTCGTGACCGGCCACGTCGCGCGCGGCGGAGAACGGGCGGTACTTGCTGCTGCCGCCCCCGTAGATCATCTTCTGACCGTCCCAGTAGGCGTTGTCCATGGGCTGGCCGAAGCTGGTGACGTTGACGACGGAGGTGATCGGTCCGGCCTTGCCGTCGATCCCGTCGCGGCCCAGGCGGTCGCGGTAGAAGTCGTAGACGGCGGCGGCGTTGAGATGGGCGTCGGTGGCGCCGCTGGTGCCGGTGGCGGCCGGGAAGTCGGTGGTCGCCGAGGCGGCCGGGTGGACGTCGGCGGGCAGGGTCCGGTTGAAGTCCATCTCCTCCCGGCCGGCCGCGTCGTAGGTGGTGACGGTGGCGGGGCGGGTGAGGTCGACGAGCTGGTAGGTGCCGTCCGGGAGTCGGCCGATGTTCACCCGGGCGGGAGCGCCGAGGACGTCGGGCGCGGTGCCGGTGGCGGGTTCGAGGGCCGGGGCGGCGGCTGCCGCGTTGGCGGACGCGGCGGCGGCCGGGGCGCCGAGCGGGTACGGGGCGCGCACCTCGTAGGAGAGCGCGACCTCCCCGGCCGCGGCGTCCACGAACACCTCCTGTGCCTTCGCCGCCCAGATCGCCGGGTCGTTCCCGCGCACGGTGAAGTGGCGGGCGAGCCGGCCGGCGCCGCCGGGCAGCACCACCAGGCCGTGGTCCTCGGCCGCCGCACCGGCGCGGGCCGCCGGTTCCTGGACCGCGCCGATCGCGAGCCGTCGCAGCGCCTCCTCCGGCACGGTCTGCACGGTCGGGGCGGTGAGCCCGGTGAAGTACTTGCCGCCGACCGACTCGACCCGCTGTCCGGTGCCCTCGCCGACCAGGTGGACCAGGTACCGGGCCCCGAAGACGGGTATACCGCCGTGCCGCTGCTCGAACCTGACGGTTCGTCGGCCGTCGGCGGCGCGCTCCACACCGGCCTCGGCGAGCTGTGCGGGGTCGACCTGGTAGCGGTCCTGATGGGCGGCCAGATGGGCGCGGGCCGCCTCGGCCGGGTTGTCGCCGGGGGCCGCCTCGGCGAGGCCGGTGACCAGCTGCGGAGCGGCGGTGTCCGACCCTGCGACCAGCCCGGGCACCGGGTCGGCCTCGGCGGACGGTCCCCCGGCCGGTCCGGCGAACGCGGGTGGCACGGCCACTCCGAGGCCGAGCACGGCGGCGATCGCGACGCCGAGCAGCATGGGTCCGGGTGTACGGGAACGGTGATGCACTGCGGTCCTCCCACGGGAAGCGGCCGGCCTGACGGCATGCCAGGCCATGCATGGACGGCGGACGCCCACCCCCACGGCTCGTCCGTTCTTCGGAGCCGGCGGTCCGCCCTGCGGATCAACATAGGCCATCTCTCTGCATATGTCGATCGACTGCATATGCAGACCGACCGAGACCCTCACCCCCGACCGAAGACCCGCACCCAACACCCCGCCCCACCAGGGCAGTTGACCCGGCCTCCGAAATCCCGCGCCTCGAATGTCTACATCAAAGTAGACGAATTAGGGCGACCTTAGTAAGGTTCACCTAATCTTCCCGGCAGCCGTCCGCACGTCGGCCGCAACACCACCGACAAGCGCCCCGACCGCGCCACCGACCATGTCCCCGACCCTGACCGCTGGAGCCCGCATGTCCGCCCGTCGTTCCACCGCCGCCACGCTGCTCACCCTCGCCGTGGCGACCGCCGCACTGGCCGGCTGCTCGCAGAA
>NZ_LGDO01000187.1:0-4932 GCF_001279805.1 Streptomyces sp. XY431 | reverse complement strand
CCCGCTCGCACTCCCCCATCCGCCCCGCGAACACCTCCGACCCCGCCAACAACCCCACCGCCATACCCACCCACTGCGAACCCTGACCCGGGAACACCAGCACCGAACGACCCGGGAGCAGCCCACCTCCGACGGCCACGCTCTTCGAGCCCACGCCCCGCGACAGGGCGGCGACACCGGCCAGCAGTTCGTCCCGGTCCGCCCCCACCACCACCGCACGCTCCGCGAACCGCGAACGCCCGACCGCCAGCGAATGACCGACGTCCAGCACGCTCAGGCCCGGTTCCGCCACCACCCGCTCGTGCAGCGCCGCCGCCTGGGCGCGCAGCGCTTCCGGCGTACGCGCCGACAGGATCCAGGGGACGACGGCGGGCACCGGTTCCGACGTGGCGGGCCGGTCGACCGAAGTGTCGGTGGCGGCCGTCGCGTCGGTCGGCGCGGTCAAGGTCGGTGCGGCGACGGCCTGTTCGAGAATCACGTGGGCATTGGTCCCGCTGGCACCGAAGGAGGACACCCCGACCCGGCGCGGCCGTCCCGTCTCCGGCCAGGGGGCGGCCTCGGCGAGCAGGGAGACAGCTCCCTCGGTCCAGTCGACACGGGGCGAGGGGCGGTCGACGTGCAGAGTGCGAGGCATCACGCCGTGCCGCATCGCGAGCACCGACTTGATCACCCCGCCGACGCCCGCGGCGGCCTGGGTGTGGGACAGGTTGGACTTCAGCGACCCCAGCCGCAACGGACGCCCGGCGGGCCGGTCCTGACCGTACGTGGCCAGCAGCGCCTGGGCCTCGATCGGGTCGCCGAGCACGGTGCCGGTGCCGTGCGCCTCCACCATGTCGACCTCGGACGGGGCGAGTCCGGCACGGGCCAGCGCCTCGCCGATGACGCGCTGCTGCGCGGGCCCGTTCGGGGCGGTCAGCCCGTTGCTCGCGCCGTCCTGGTTGACGGCCGAGCCGCGGACGACGGCCAGGACAGGATGCCCCGCGCGCCGGGCGTCCGAGAGCCGTTCCAGCAGGAGCAGACCCAGGCCCTCCCCGAACCCGGCCCCGTCCGCGGCGGACGAGAAGGACTTGCTGCGCCCGTCGGGTGCCAGGCCGCGCTGGCGGCTGAACCCGACGTACAGGCCGGGGGTGGACATCACGGTCACCCCGCCGGCCAGGGCGAGAGTGGTGTCCCCGGAGCGCAGCCCCTGGCAGGCGAGGTGGACGGCGACCAGGGAGGACGAACAGGCGGTGTCCAGGGTGACCGCCGGGCCTTCCAGGCCGAGGGTGTAGGCGATCCGGCCCGAGGCGACGCTGGGGATGGTGCCGGTGCCGAGGAAGCCCTCCAACTCGTCGGGAACCCGGCCGAGCCGGGACCCGTACTCGCTGTAGATCACTCCGGTGTAGACGCCGGTGCGGCTGCCGCGCAGGGTCGTCGGGTCGATGCCCGCGCGTTCCACCGCTTCCCAGGACGCCTCCAGCAGCAGCCGCTGCTGCGGGTCCATGGCCAGGGCCTCGCGCGGGGAGATGCCGAAGAAGCCCGGATCGAAGCCCGTCGCGTCGTGCAGGAAGCCGCCTTCACGGACGTAGAACGTGCCGGGGGCGTCGGGGTCGGCGTCGAAGCCGCCCTCGACGTCCCAGCCGCGGTCGGTGGGGAACGGCGAGACCGCGTCGCGTTCCTCGACCAGCAGTTCCCACAGGTCTTCCGGGGTGCGGACACCGCCTGGGTAGCGGCAGCTCATCCCCACGATGGCGATGGGCTCGGCGGATTCGTCGCGCAGCCGCCGGTTCTCCTGCCGCAGGCGCTGGTTGTCCAGCAGCGAGGCACGCAGGGCGGCGACCACCTGGTCCGTGTCGGTGGGCATGGGGTTGGCCTTCTCCTTCTGCGGCTGTCGGTCAGTCACGTTCGCCGCCCAGGGCCATCCGGACGAGTTCGTCGACCGCCATGTCCTGGATGTCGGCGGCGGGAGCCGGTGTCCCCGGTCGGTCGGCGAGGTCCAGGAGCGCGTCGAGGAGACCGGCCCGGCGCAGTGCGGCGGGCGGGATCGCGGCGAGCAGGGAGCTGATCTCGTGGTCCTCCCGGCCCGTCCGGCCCGGCGTCCCGGCGGCCTTCCCGGTGGCGGCGGGGCCGCCCGGCCCGTCGGGTACCAGGAGCCTGGTGAGGTGAGCGGCGACGGCGGCCGGGGTGGGGTGGTCGAAGACCAGGGTCGCGGGCAGTCGGCGGCCGGTGGCGGCGCTGAGCCGGTTGCGGAGTTCGACGGAGGTGAGCGAGTCGAAGCCGAGGTCCTTGAACGCCTGGTCCGGGTCGACGGCCCCGGCCCCGCCGTGGCCGAGGACGTCGGCGCTCCGGCTCCGCACCAGGTCGAGCAGGGTGGCGACGCGTTCCTCCGGGGTGAGGCCGGTCAGCCGGCGGCGCAGCGAGTCCGCTTCGGCGGCGTCCGCCGCGGAGGCGGGACGGCGCGCGGTGCCGGGGACCAGTACGGAGAGCAGGGCCGGGACGGGTACGGTCCGGGCCGCCGCCCGGAGGCGGCCGAGGTCGATCCTGACCGGGACGAGCAGCGGTTCGTCCAGGGTGAGCGCCGCGTCGAACAGGGCCAGGCCCTCTTCGCTGCCGATGGCCGCGGTGCCTCCCCGGGACATGCGCCGCAGGTCGGCGGCGGTGAGCGTGCCGGTCATGGTGCTGCGGCGTGCCCACAGGCCCCAGGCGAGCGACTGGGCGGGCAGGTCCAGGGCCCGGCGGTGCTGGGCGAGCGCGTCGAGGAAGGCGTTGGCGGCCGCGTAGTTGCCCTGCCCGGCGTTGCCGACCGTGGCGGACGCGGAGGAGAACAGGACGAAGGCCGACAGCGGCAGATCGCGGGTGAGGGCGTGCAGGTTGAGGGCCGCGTCGACCTTGGGCCGCAGTACGTGTCGCATCCGCGCGGGGGTCAGCGACTCGACCGTCCCGTCGTCCAGGACGCCGGCCGCGTGGACGACCGCGCTCAGCGGACGGTCGGCGGGGATGCCGGCGAGCAGGGCGGCGAGCGCGTCCCGCTCGGCGACGTCACAGGCCTCCACGTCCACCCGGGCGCCGAGTCCGCGCAGTTCGGCGGCGAGGTCGGCCAGGCCCGGGGCGTTCGCGCCGCGCCTGCCGACGAGCAGCAGGTTCCGTACGCCGTGCGCGGTCACGAGGTGCTGTGCGACCAGGCCGCCGAGCGCGCCGCCGGCCCCGGTGACCAGGACGGTCCCCCCGGCCGCGGCGATGCCGGACGGTGCGGCGGACGGGTCCGGGCCCGCGAGCGTGTCCGTATCCGTGTCCGTGTCCGTGTCCGGGGGCGGGGTCGGATCCGTGGCGACGGTGGCCCTGGTGAGGCGGGCGGCGAGGAGTCGTCCGGCGCGTATCGCCAGTTGGGGTTCCGTTCCGGCCAGTGCCCGGGGCAGCAGGCCGGTCACGGCGGCCGGGTCGTCAGTGTCGATCAGCAGGAACCGGTCCGGGTGCTCGGACTGGGCGGAGCGGACGAGGCCGCGGACCGCCGCGCCGACGAGGTCGGTGACGTCCTCACCGGCTGCCGTGGAGACCGCGCCCCGGGTGACGAGGACGAGCCGGGTGCCGTCGTCCCACCGCGGGTCGGCCAGCCAGTCCTGGACGAGCCGCAGGGCGTCGTCCAGTGCGGTGTGCACGGATGCGGCGTCGGGCGGGGACGGGAGGTCCGGGGTGCGGTCGCACCAGGCCAGCACCGCGGCGGGCGACGGTGCTCCCGCTTCCAGGGCGGCACCGAGCGCGGCCAGGTCCGGACGGCTGTCCGGGAAGGATTCCCGGCCCCCGAGGACAGCAACGTGCCCGAGGGGCTCGGCGGGTGCGGTGGCGGGCACCGCCGACCACTGCACCCGGTAGAGGGATTCCGGGCCTCCGCCCGGGCGGAGGGCGTCGAGGTCGATCGGGCGGACGGCGAGCGTCTCGACCGACACGACCGGGAGGCCGTTCGGGTCGGTCGCGTCGATCGACGTCGATCCGTCCGGCCGGAAGCCGAGCCGCACCCTGAGCGCGGTGGCTCCGGAGGCGTGCAGCCTGACCCCGCCCCAGGAGAACGGCAGTCCGGCGGACGGTCGGTCCGGGTCCGGTCCGCTCTCCGGCCGGGCGCGCAGGAACAACCCCTGGAGCGCGGCGTCCAGGAGGGCGGGGTGCACACCGAAGGCGGAGGCGGACCGGTGCTGGTCGTCGGGCAGGCGTACCTCGGTGAAGATCTCCTCGCCCCGGCGCCAGGCGGTGGTGAGCCCGCGGAAGGCGGGGCCGTAGCCGTAACCGGAGGTGTGGAACCGCTCGTACAGGTCGTCGACGGGGATCGGGACGGCGCCGGGCGGGGGCCAGGAGCCGGCGTCGTCCGGTCCGGGTGCGGGCGACGGACCGCGGGTCGTGGCGTCGGCGGTCAGTGCGCCGGTCGCGTGCGCGGTCCAGGTCGGGGTCGCCGCGTCCTCGCGGCAGGAGAACACGTCCAGGGAGCGGCTGCCGTGCGCGTCCGCCGCGCCGACCCGCACCTGCAGGCGGACGGCGGTGTCGACGGGTATCAACAGCGGTGACTGGAGCGTCAGTTCCTCCACCGTGTGGCATCCGGCCTCGTCCGCGGCGCGTACCGCGAGCTCCGCAAAGGCCGCGCCGGGCAGCAGGACCGTACCGGCCACGGCGTGGTCGGCGAGCCAGGGGTGGGTACGCAGCGACAGCCTTCCGCTGAGCAGCAGTTCACCCGTGTCGGCCAGCTCGACGGCCGCTCCGAGGACGGGGTGGTCGGTCGGGTCGAGCCCGGCCGAGCCCACATCGGCCGCCGCGGTGGGCGCCGGCTCGGGCCAGTAGCGGGTGCGTTGGAAGGCGTACGTCGGCAGATCCACCCGCCGCGCTCCCGGGAAGGCACCCGACCAGTCCACCCCCAACCCCCGCTCCCACGCACGACCCACCGCACGCAGCACCTGCTCCGGGCCGCCC
>NZ_LGDO01000186.1:0-4998 GCF_001279805.1 Streptomyces sp. XY431 | reverse complement strand
GGGGGAGGCGGGCCGCGCACGGGGACGGGCCGCCAGGGGAACGATACGACAGCCGGCGGGCGGGCCGGGTGCCGCGCGAGCGGGCCCCCGGCCTCGGCCCCGCGTCCGGGCCCCGGGGCGAATCCGCAGGTCGGACGGGTCTCCCGGGCTCATGACGGCGCCCCGGACACCCCGGGCGGGGCGGTGTCCGGGGCGTCCGGGGCGGCGGTCCGACGCAGGGTGGAGCGCTTCCCGATACCCGGTGGATACACGGGCGCGGGCCGCGCCGCCCTCAGCCGGCGACCAGGTCCGCCCGGCGGGGGAAGCCCGGGCGCGGCGGGGTCCCGTCGGCGGCGCCCGGCGGGACCGGGCCGAGCAGCCGGGCGAGGTCGACCCGGCGGCGGACGCCGAGCTTGCGGTAGACCCGGGTGAGGTGCTGCTCGACGGTCGACACGGTGATGTAGAGCTTGCGGGCGATGTCCCGGTTGGACAGGCCGCGCGCGGCGAGCTCGGCGACCCGGCCCTCGGCCTCGGACAGCCCGCCGGCGGTGCCCTCCGGGACCGGAGCGGCGACCGGGAGCGGTCCGGCGACGGGGACTCCGGCGACGGGAACGGCCCCGGCCGGGGATCCGGCCACCGGCGACAGGGCCACCGGCAGCAGCGACACCGGCGGCAGGGCCACCGGCGCGGGCGTCTCCGGCCGGACCGGCACCACGGCCAGTGCCGGGGTCCGGCGCAGCCTGCGGTCCGCCCGGCGGGCCCGGCCCGGGTCGCCGTCGTGCTGGTGGGCCTCGCTCAGCTCCCCCAGCGCCGCCGCCAGCTCGGACTCCGCACCGGCCTCCTCCAGCACTGCGACGGCGCGCTCCAGCAGCTCCGTCCGCTCGGCCGGTCCGCCCGCCGCCGCCCGGATCCGCAGCGCCAGGCCGCGGATCCTCGGGTGGCCGACCGGCCCGAGCCGGGCGAGCTGCTGGTCCGCGAGGGCGGCGGCGCTGCCCGGCCGGCCGAGGGCGAGCTGGGCGCGGGCCGCCCCGAGCCGCCAGGGCGCGATGGCCGGCAGGTGGTCCACACCCCAGCGGGCCATGGTGTCGCCGCAGGCGCGGTAGTCGGCGAGGGCCTGCTCGGCCCGGCCGAGGGCGAGCCGGTGACCGGCCAGCGCGTACCGGTGGTGCAGGCCGGCGGGCGTGTGCTCCAGGCCCGCGGGGGTGGCCAGCTCCAGGAAGTGCGCCGCGTCCTGGTGCAGGCCGAGCGCGGTGCGGGCGGCCGCCATGGTCGCCAGCGGCAGCCCCACGGCCACGCCCCAGGCCTCCGGCCGGACGTGCGCGAACGCGGCGCGCCCGGCCTCGTCGGCGCTCCGCAGGTCGCCCTGGCGCAGCGCCGCCTCGGCGCGCAGCGCGGCCAGCAGGGCGTTCCAGTGGGCGCCGCAGCGGGCACCGGCGCGTTCGGCGAGCGGGGCGCACCAGTGGGTGGCCCGGTCGGCGCGGTCGGCGTAGAGCAGGACGGTGAGCGCGGCGGTGAGCGATTCGGTGCGCACTCCGCCGAGGCGCCCGGCGCGCAGCACGAGTTCGGCGCGGACCACGGCGTCCTCGGGGGAAACGGTGCCGGCGAGGAGGGCGGCGAGCAGCCGCATGCCGTCGCCCCGGTCGGCGGTGGCGCCGTCCTGCGGCCCGGTCCGGCGGGCGGGGTTGGGGAGCAGCGCGGGGTACCAGTAGGCGAGCCAGTGGCGCAGGGCCTCGGTGTGGACGGCCTGGCCGGGGACGGCTTCGAAGCGGGCGAGCGCGGCGGTGCCCTCGTCGATCCGGCCGTGCCAGAAGTGGTGGCGCAGGCGCTTGAGTTCGTGGCGCAGCGCGGTGTCGGCGTCGGTGACGGTGCCGGGGAGGGTGGGGACGCATTCGACGGCGGGGCCGGCCGGCGCCGGGCCGGACCACAGCTGCAGCGCGTGGGCCGGTACCGGTCCGAAACCGCCGGTGGCGGCGGTCTCCGCCGCGGCCCCCTCCTTCGCTGCGACCTCGTCCTCGGCGACGTCCGCCGAGGCGACGTCCGTCGAGGCGGTGCCCTCCGCAGCGGCGTCCGCCGCCACCGCGGCCCCGGGACCGGGAACCTCCCACACCCCGCCGCCGCCGAACTCCGGCAGCACCGCGCCGGGATCCCCGGGACCGGCGGCGGGCGCCGGTCCGAGCGAGCTGCGCAGATGCCCCTCGGCCACCCGGGCGTGCCCGTCGACGGTGGCCGCCGTCGCGCCGGCGGCGCGCAGCAGCCGGCCGGCCCGCTGGTGCAGGGCGGCGAGTTCGATCGGCCGCATCGCGGCGAGCAGGTCCCCGGCGGCGGTGGGGTGCCGGAAGCCGCCGTCCCGGAACAGCCCGGCCGCGTGCAGCAGGTACAGCGCCCGGGGCAGCGCGTCGGGGGCGAGCAGCAGCAGTTCGGCGAGGAGTTCCGGGGTGGCCCCGGTGCCGAGCACGGCGACGCCGCGGGCGTAGTGCAGGGCGAGCGGGTCGACCCGGTGCAGGCAGTGCATGAGGCCGCGCCGGTAGCCCTCACCGACGACCAGGGTGCCGGGGCTGCCGGCCCGTTCCTGGTCGCCGACCAGGCTGTGCACCAGCAGCGGGTTGCCGCCGGTGAGGGTGTGCGCCTCGGCGGCGTGCCGCTCGGCGGCCGCGGCGCCGAGGCGGGCGCGCAGTACTTCGGCGACGAGTTCGGTGCTGAGCAGGTCGAGCCGGATGTGCTGGTGGTGCGGCTGGCGGGCGAGTTCGACCTCGAACAGCGGGTGCGCCGGGGTCATGGTCTCGCGCGAGCTGAGGACGGTGAGCACGCCGGTGCCCCGGGTGCGGCGGACCAGGTAGAGCAGGAACTCCAGGGACTGCGGGTCGGCGTCCTGCCGGTCGTCGACGGCGATCAGGACGGGGGCGCGTTCGGCCAGGCCGCGGACCAGCCGGAACAGGCCCTCCAGGACACGCTGGGTGAGCTGTCCGGTGGGGCGGTCGGAGGGGGCGGGGACGGTGCCGGAGGCCGCGCCCTCGGCGAGCAGGGCCTCGGCGGTGGCGGCCTCCTCGGGGGCGAGGTCGGCGCCCTGGAGGAGTTGCCGGGCCAGGCCGAGCGGGAACTCGCGTTCGAGCGGCGAGCCGGTGCCGACCAGGACCTGGACGCCGCGCTCGGCGGCGGTGTCGGTGAAGGCGTAGAGCAGGTCGCTGCGGCCGCTGCCGACGGAACCGTGCAGCACGATCACGCTCCCGGCACCGGCCGCGCAGCGGTCGAGGGCGTGGTGCAGCCGCCGGTACTCGGACTCGCGGCCGGCCGGCGGGGTTCTCGACGGATCGTACGGATCGTACGGCGGGGACACGGGAAGGGGGGACATCCGTTCTCCTGGTGCAGGGCGCACGGGAGGACGGGCCGCTGGGCGCTCCTCCTCGCGCGGGTTCGTGGGCGAGGGAATCGGACGGACCGACCGGGGCGGGCGGGGACGCCCGGCCGGCCGACCGGCTCAGCGACAGAGGGAGCTGGCGCGCCGCAGCAGGTCGACGTCGAGGCGGGCGACCAGGCGGAGGCCGGCACGGAGCAGCGGGGCGGCGGACGTCGTACGCGAACCGATGAGCGACGACGGCTGCGAACCGGCGCGCTGTCCGCCTGCCCGCTGTTCCACGACGTTCTCCGTCCCCCGCGCCCTCCCGGGCCCAAAACCGCGCTTGTGACGGTCCGTCGGTCGGACGCACCCTCACCTGGCTTATCCCCGGGGCACCCCACCGCAGTGTGGGGGTTGCCGGTCAGCCGGCCGGGGCCTTGGGGCTGACACTCTTCGCCGCCCCCGAGTCTAGGAAGCGCCCGGCGAGTGCGTCAATCGGCTGCGGGCACCGGAATCCGGCCCACCGGCCGGTTCGCCACGGGCCGCAACGGTCGCGCAACACGCCCGCCACAGTGCGGCCCGGGGCCGGCCCGGCCAGCCCCCGCGGCCCGGTCGGAGGCCCGGTCCGGGCTCATCCCGCCAGGCCGTGCCCGGCCAGCCGGCGGCGCAGCCCGGCGAGTTCGCGCCGGACCAGCGGCGGCAGCCCGTCCGCCCCGCCGCCGGCCGCGGCGAGCACCGGCCCGAGCAGGTCTGCGGCGGCCCGCGGATCCTGGGCGAGCAGATGGCAGTCGGCCACCCGTACGGTGAACAGCAGGCGGGCGGAGGGTAGTTGGTCGGGGGCGAGCAGGGCCAGCGCGGTCTCGGCGGCGTCCACGGCCCGGCGGGCCAGCCGGGGGTCGTCGACGGCGGCGGCCGCGTCGCGCAGGGCGGCGGCGGCCCCGGCCTCGACCCGCAGCCGCATCGAGGCGATGGAGAGCCAGGCGGCGTCGGACTCGTCGTGGACGCCGATGTGGTCGAGGTGCAGCCGGGAGCGGCCGAGGTGGCGGACGGTGGCGCGGACGTCGCCGGTCATGGCGTGGGCGCGGGCCTGGGCGATCTGGCCCATGGCACCGGCCCAGTGCCGGGCGGGGGCGACCCGGGAGATCTCGCGGGCGTAGCCGAGGGCGGCCTCCGGGTCGCCGTCGAGGCGGGCGAGGAAGCTCATGTCGCTGAGCGCGGCCACCTGGGTGGCGTGGTCCCCGGCGAGTTCCGCCCAGCTGAGGGCGCGGGTGAAGCAGGCCATCGCGGTGGCGTTGCGGCCGTCCTGCATCCGCAGGGCGCCGGCCGCGTGGGCGTACTCGCCGGCGAGCCGGGCCAGCGGGCGGCGGCCGGGGCCGGCCGGGTGGGCGGCGAGGCGGCGCAGCACGACCCGCAGGGTGTCCTCGACGGCCGCGGTGCCGGGGGCGCTGGGGCTGTCGCCGGCTCTCAGGTGGGCGGCGAGCAGGCCGGCCAGGGCGTGGGCGGTGTCGGGGTCGACCGGGGCGGCGGTGTCGGGGTCGGCGGCGCGGAACGCGGTGTGCAGGGCGGCCAGCTCGGCCGCGGCGGGGACGGCGCAGCCGGCGGCGTCGTGGAGGGGGCAGAGCAGCCCGTAGTCGGGGAGGCGGTCGGGCAGGTGGGCGGCGAGGCCGGCGGGCAGCACGGGGGCG
>NZ_LGDO01000185.1:0-5293 GCF_001279805.1 Streptomyces sp. XY431 | reverse complement strand
GGGGTGGAGGGTGCCGGGGCTGGAGGGTGCTAGGGGTGGAGGGTGCTAGGGGTGGAGGGGCATCGACATGTAGACGGCCCGGTCGCCGTAGCTCGCGGGGAGCCGCACCTCGGGGTGGGGGAGGTAGCCGAGGGGCGCCCAGAGCACTTCGCTGCCACGGACGGCGACCAGCGAGATGGTGGCGTGGCCGCGCTCGCGGGCCGTGTCGGCGAGGAAGGTGAGCAGGCGCGGGGCCAGGCCGCGGCCGCGCAGCCGCTCGGTCACGACCAGGTCGTGGGCGTGCAGGTTGGTGGAGCCGAGGGGAGCCGGGGACTCGGCGCGGCCGAGGTCGGGGCAGTGGCCGAGCGGGTAGGGCAGGGCGAGCAGGTAGCCGCCGAACTCGCCCCTGTGCTCGAACGCGAAGCAGTAGTCGGGGGCGGCCCGGTGGCGCGAGCGCAGGGCCTCGCCGCCCTCGGAGAGGCCGCTCTCGCCGTAGGCGCGGGCCTCCAGCGGCACCACCTCGGCCCAGTCGTGCTCGGCGAGCGGGCGGACGAGCAGCTCGTCGTCGCGGACCCCGTTGTCGAGCAGGACGGAGTGGCTTGCGGTGTCGGGGAGTTCGGCGGCCGGGTGCGCGGACATCTACTGCGGTACTCCCTCGGGGCGGGGCGCGCCGTCCGGGCGGCCCGCCCGGACGCAGCTGTAGGGGAGCGGCGGGAAGCCGTTGAACCCCCGCGTGGTGTAGGCGGTGGCGTAGGCGCCGCAGGAGAGGATCCACACCGGGTCGCCCGAGGCGGCGTCCCGGGGGACGGGCACACCGGCGCCCTCGTCGGCGTAGGCGTCGTCGCTGTCGCAGGTGGGACCGGCGATCACGGCGGGCACGGTCACGGCGCCGGGGTGGGTCGGGAACTCCAGCCGGTAGCGCAACTCGTCCATCTCGTACAGGCCGTTGAACTTGCCGCAGCTCAGGTAGAGCCAGTACGCCCGTTCGCCGTCCAGCTGCTGACGATCCGTCAGGCGAGTGATGTGGGCCCGGATCGCACCGTGGTCGGCGACCAGGTGGCGGCCCGGTTCCAGCAGGAAGCCGAGCGGCGCCGCGGAGATCTCGCGCAGCCGCTGCATGCCCTCCCGGATCACCGCGAACATCTTGTCGACCGGCGGGTCGAGCGGCTCCCCGCGCCGGTCCAGGACGCCGAGCGCGGGCAGGCCGCCGCCGAGGTTGACGTGGTCCAGCAGGATGCCCCGCCGGTTGGCCTCCTCGACCACCGAGGCGATCGTCTCCAGGGCGTTCTGCCAGGCCTCGGAGGTGAGTTGCTGGGAGCCGACGTGCACCGAGAGGCCGGCCGGGACCAGTCCGGCGTCCCGGGCCGCGTCCAGCACCCGCAGGGCGTCCGCCGGCGAGCAGCCGAACTTCCGGCTCAGGCCCCAGAGCGCCCCCTCGCCGGTGGTGGCAAGACGGCAGAACACCCGTGCGCCCGGGGCGTGTTCGGCGATCGCGAGGACGTCGGCCAGGCTGTCGGTGGCGAAGTCGCGCACGCCGAGCCGGTACGCCTCGGCGATATGGCGATCGGACTTGATCGTGTTGCCGTAGTGGACCCGCTCGACCGGCACGCCGGTGCGCAGCGCCTGGACGATCTCCTGCGGTCCGGCCGCGTCGAAGCCGGAGCCCCGGGCGGCCAGGCAGTCGAGCACCTCGTCCACCGGGCAGGCCTTCATGGCGAACCGGATGTCGACGTCCGGCAGTTCGCGCAGCAGGGCGTCGTACTGGGACTCGATGCCGTCGAGGTCGTAGATGATCCGGTCGTCCTCGGCGGCGGCCAGGGCGGTGCGCAGGCGTCCGTGGTCAGGCATGGGCGGCGCTCCGGCCGGTGGTGGGGTGGGTGGGTCTTCCCGCCGCGGCGGTTCTTCCGGGCGTGCTCGTGGGTGCGGGTATGCGTGTGGGCCCGCGCCCGGGCGCGAGGAGGGCGGTGTCCGACGGCGTCGGCGGGACGGTTCGGGCGGCGGCGACCAGCGGGCCCCAGGCGTCGACGAGCAGGGCGAACGCCTCGATGTCGGCCTGCGCCTCGTCCAACAGGCCTTCCCGGCGCGGCAGCAGATGGTCGGCGAAGTCGGCGTAGCGTCCGCCGAGCCCGCGGTAGGCGCGGTCGAGCACGGCCAGCCGGCGGTGGTTCTCCGCCCGGTCCTCGCCCGCGGCGCGGCGGGCGAACCCGGCCACCGCCCCCGGCCGCACGTGGTGCTGCTCGTCGAGCAGCGCCCCGCCGGCCGACTCCAGCGCGGCGTACACCGGGTGGAGGTACAGCATCGACAGCAGGAACTTGGTGAACCGCAGCTGGTAGGCGAGGAATCCGGCGTCGGTGCGCCGCTCCGGGGTGTAGTGGTTGACGATGTTGCGGTTGTGGGTGACGCCGGGCAGCCCCGCGTTGAGCACCAGATGGTGCAGGAAGTAGTCGCTGCCGATGGTGTCGGTCGCCGGCGGCAGCGGCACCCGCTCGTACAACTCGCGGTCCAGCGCGATGTTGCACATGTCGATCCGCCAGATGTCGGGCAGGTCGAGCACGGCACGGTCGTGGGTGAACGGGTCGGTGCCGTTGCCGACGAACGAGTCCGCGACCAGCTCGCGCCGCTGTTCGACGGTGGAGCCGGTGGCCGCCCACAGGCCCACGACCTCCTCGTAGACCGCCGGGTCCAGGGCCCGGACCTCCCCGAGGTCGACCGAGAGTTCACCGATGAAGGAACTGCCGACCAGGGCGACCGGCTTCCCCGCGTGCGCCGGGTCGAGGGTGTGGTGGGTGACGCCGGGCGCGGCGTCGGCGGCGCGTCGGCCGATCGAGCGCAGCTCGTGGTGGATCGGGAACACCGGTTCGCCGTCCAGCTCCTGGTAGGTGCTGTCGGAGTCGCGGCGGTGCAGCGAGGAGCAGCCGAGCGCGGCAGCGAACAGGAACGCCCGGTTGGTGCACGCCCCGTAGGACACGGTGTCCGGCAGCATCAGGTCGAGCAGCCGGTCGGCACCCGCCGCCGCGGACAGGGCCGGGGTCGCGGCGAGGGCCCGGTCGATCACGGACCGCAGGAAGGTGCGCTGCTGCTCCTCGTCGAGGTGGTGGACGAGGACACCGGGGACGGCGGGCAGGTCGGCGACGGCCTTCTCGTGCTCGGTGCGGGTCGCGGCGTCCGCCGAGTCGAGGATCAGCAGGTGCACCCGGACACCGAACTCGCGGGCGGCCCAGGCGGCTTCGGCGCCGACCTCGGCGATGGCGGGGGCGCAGGCCCGGTTGGTGGGCAGGGCGAGGCAGATGCCGGGTGCGGCGAGGTCCACGGTCATGCCTCGCCTGTCCTGGGGCCGGGGATGTCGATGCCGGGGCCGGGGCCGGGGACGTCGGTGCCGAGGTCGGGGGTGCCGGGGCCGCGGTCGGTGTCGGGGTCGGTGTCGGCCGGGTGCCAGGACTCCAGGCCGAGCAGCCTGGCGCCGAGGCCGGTGAGTTCGGCGGGGCCGTAGCGCAGCGACTCGTGCTCGCGGTGGTCGCCGACCAGGGTGCGGTTCCAGGTCGGGGTGGAGCGGTCGCGCCAGGAGGCGATGCGCGACTCGCGGAGCTCCGTGTGCTCCTCCAGCGCGGGCATCATCGACAGGTACTGCACGGAGCGGACGCCCTTCGCCGAGGTGTTGGCGGCCACGCCGTGCGCCAGCATGCCGTTCCAGATCAGCAGGTCCCCGGCCTTCAACTCGGGTCGGACGACCGGGAACTCGGCGTGGTCGACGGCCGGGCGGATCGGGTCGCGGTCGGCCGGCTGGGCGGCCTGCCAGGTGTTGAACCGGCGGAACAGCTCGGGGTTGCACTGGAAGCCGCCGAGGTCCGGCGCGGTGTCGTTGAGGGCGATGATGCCCTGCACACGCTGGGGGAGCATCCCGGCGGTGGAGTCGACGTCCCAGTGCAGCTCGATGTCGAAGCCCTTGTCGGTGGGCTCGATCAGCGCGCGGTCGCGGTTCCTGACGTTCGGCGGGTTGAGGTTGAGCCGGTCGAGGGTGACCCAGAGCTCCTCGCAGTCCCAGACGTCGACGAAGGCGTCGTAGACCCGGCGGGCCTGCCGGCTGTCCCACATGAGCTGGTGCTGGTAGGCCTCGACGAAGCCGTAGATGTGCAGGTGCTGGTCCAGCTCGTCCCGGAAGTCCCGTTCCTCGTACCAGGTTTCGGGCCGCTCGGGGTCGAGGCCCTGGAACGACCAGGCGAAGTCGAGCAGCCCGCGCGCGGCCTCGGGGGTGATTGCCTCCGGCACGACGACGTAGCCGTAGGTCTGCCAGAAGGCGAACTGCTCCTCCGACAGCACGCGCAACGGGCGCTGCTTCTCGATGTCCTTCAGCGCGGTGGCGGCGAGGTAGGCCTCGCCGTCGTTGCTGAAGTACGGGCGCTCCGAAGCGGCTCGATACAGGTACCCGTCGGGCTTCGGCATCACGTCACTCCAAGGTCGGGTCGGGGCGTCGGATCGGGGGGTGGTCGTGTGCCCGGGGCGGCGGGGGAATGGGCGTCGGGAACGGTTGAGTGAACGGGCGTCGGAACGGTTGAGTGAGCGGCTGAGAGAACGGTGGAGGGAATGGGTCGCGGGGCAGGGCCGGACGGCGGCGGAGGGTGGCCCTGACGGGGCGTGGGAGGAGGGTGGATTGCTCGTCCGACAAGGAGTGCCGACGGCTGTTCCGGCCTCGTCAAACGCGTGTTCCCCTACGGTGGACTAGACCAACTTCCGGTGTCAACCCTCGTCCCTGCAGCCCCGATCGGCACTCTGTCGGTCGGTGGACGACCGGGCGTGACCTGCGGGGGAACCGGCGCCCGGTCGGGTCACGGGCGGTCGGCGCGGCGCTCCGTCGGGCCGGATCTCCGCTGCCTCTTCGGGCGGCCGCTGTTGCCCGGTCGGGCAAGTGGCGCCCGGCGTTGACGGGTTGACGCGGCCTTGGGCGGAGGGGGCGGCAACGCCCTTCCGTGGGTGCTGTGGAGGTTCGGTGAGAGGTGGGAGTGAGAGGCGGGGCAGGGGGGTGGAGTGGGAGGTGTGCGCTCTGCACGGCGGTGTCGGTCGCCGTGCTGTCGGCGAGCACGGCGGCCTGCGGCGTCCAGCTGTCCTTGAGGAGGTGGGGCCGCCCGCCGTCCGGGCTGACCGACATGTGGTGGAGGTCGGTCGGCGCGGTCGCGAAGGCGAAGACCAGCCGTGCGATGTTGATGACGGTGGCGGTGGCGGTGCTGATGGCGCCCGGCGTCCGGCGTCCGGTCGGCCGGGCGCTGCTGCTCGGGGGTGGGGCCGAGGCGTCGGTTTTTGGACCTTGTTCGTACGGGGG
>NZ_LGDO01000184.1:0-67881 GCF_001279805.1 Streptomyces sp. XY431 | reverse complement strand
GTCGGGGGCCGGCGCGTAGCGGGCGGCGGGGGCCCGGAGGAGCCAGCCCGGGGGGCGGGTGCCGCGCGGGGCGGGGGTGATCAGGCCCATCCGGTGGAGCAGGTCCAGCGCGTCGCGGCGCAGCGCGGTGCGGTCGGCGAGGTAGTCACGGCGCCAGCCGGCCGGCAGGCCGTACTCGTCGGCGATGTCGCCGAGCACGCCGTCTATCAGCGCGTCGGGGACCGGCACATCGGTGCCCCCGGTCTCGCCCGGGAGCGGCCGCACCTCCTCGACCAGGCGCTCGACCAGCAGCAGGGCCGCCTGAGCGGCCGTGTCGGCGCCGGGCAGGGCGAGGTCGGTGAGCTCCTCCGCCGGGTCGAGCAGGGCGACACCCTCGGCCCGCTGCTCCGCTTCCAGGCCGAGGAAGTCGGCGAGCGCGGCCGGGCCGGTGCGGCCGTGGTCGCGCAGCCAGGCGCGCTGGTCCTCGGGCAGGTCGGCGGCGAGCACGGCCGGGGTCTCGGCGAGGCGGCGGCGGACGGCGGTGCCGGGCTCGGCCTCGGCGGCGCGGCGGATGAGGTCGGTGGCGTCGTCGGCGAGCGCGGGCGGGCCGACCGGGACGGCGCGGGCGAGTTCCCGGTCGACCGTCAGCACGGTGGGACCGGCGGCGGCCGGGTCGGCGAGGGCGGCGGCGGGGAGGTCGCCGAGCACCTGCCAGTCGGCGAGCACGGCGAGCGCCATCGCGAGCTCGGCCCGGTCCGCCGGCCGCGCTGCCGGGCCGGGGCCGGGACGGACGGCGTCCATCGCGGCGAGCAGGCCGTCCAGCGGGAGCCGCTCGGGGGCGTCGACCAGCAGGGACAGCGCGAGGGCGAGCTGCGCGTAGCCGCCGGGGGTGAACGGGGCGCCGGTGGCGGGGTGTTCGAGGCGCCGGGTGGCGCCGGGGCCGAGTCCGGCCTTGTGCAGGCGGGCGTGCCAGGGGCCGACCACCAGGCGGTAGCCGAGCAGGGTGTCGAAGCGCTCGGCGAGCCAGTCCCGGTGACGGCGGATCAGCGGGAAGCCGTCGGCGTGCGGCCCGGAGGCGGTCACCAGCGGGTGGGCGACGAGCAGCCGGGCGGCGATCCGGCGTTCGGCGGCGGTGGTCGCGGCGGAACGATCCTGCGGGACGGTACCGGCGCCCCGGGAGCGTTCGGGCTTGCGGTGGCGGCCGGGCTTGCCCGGCTTGGCACCTGAGAGGACGACGGGCAGCGCGGCGGCGTCCCGGCGGGCGCGGCGCAGGCCGCCGGCCGGGCGCGGCTCGCGGGCGCGCAGCGGCGCGGGGGTGTGCGCGGTGGGGCCGTGCCACCAGCTGACCTCGGTGGTGAGCGGCGCGGCGGCGGACGGGTCGGCGGCCGAGCCGGTGACCGAGCCGGTGACCGGACCGGCAGTGGCGGGCCCGGTCGCCGGACCGGCGGGGGCGCCGAAGTGGCGGGCCGGGTAGAGGCCGAGGGAGGCGGCACAGAGGTCGTCGGCGGTACCGGGCTCGGCCTCGGCGAACCAGCGCGCGAGCCGCAGCAGCCCGGGGTCGGGCGAGAGCCCGGAGGCGGAGGGGGAGCCGGAGTCGCAGACCGGTGCGGCCTCCTGCGGGGCGTCAGCTCCGGTGCCGGGGGCGACCCGGGGGACGGATCCGGCTCCGGATCCGCGTACGGCGACGACGGCGGCGGTGGTGCCCCGCCCCGCCCCGCCCGTGCGCCCGTCCGACGTGCCACCGGCCGTCCGCGCGGCGCCGGTCGCGTACTCCTGCTGCTCCATGTCGGGGACCAGACTAGACGGTGGGCGCGGCCCTCGCTGGCAGCCGCCCGGGTCCCGACGACATCCGGCCGAACGGCGGCCGGGCCGCGACGGGAGGACCACCAGTGTCCGGACCGGCGCCGGACGGACGCCCGACGGGCGACACGTCACCCCGGTTGCGCGGCCGGACCTACGCACCGGTAACAATCTCTTCCACACCCCCTGCCGGTCGCCCGCGGTGCCCAGCAGGATGGTGACCGGCACGGGCGTACCCGCTCCCCTGCCCGCCCCACCGCTCGCCCCGCCCGCTCCCCACCGCCCGGAGGACACTCCGCATGAGCATCCGTACGACCACCCGCGCCGTTCTCGGCGGCCGGCTGCGCTCCGCCGGTGGCCTGCTCACCGGCTACGCCACCACCTCGGCGGCCCATCTGGGGGCGCTGCTGACCGGTACGCCCGCGCTGCGCCACGCCACCAAGCCCGCGCTGATGCCGCTGCTCGCCGCGCACAGCGTCACCCGGGCCACCGAGGCGGGCCGGCGCGCGCCGAAGCTGCTCGCGCCGGCGCTGCTGCTGAGCGCGGGCGGGGACGTGCTGCTGCAGCTCGGCAACGACACCGCGTTCCTGGCCGGAATGGGATCGTTCGCGGCGGCGCACGTCTGCTACGTGACGATGTTCGTCGGCCAGGGCGCGCTGACCGACCGGCGGCGGACGATGGTGGTCGCGGCGGCGTACGCGACGGCCTGGGTGACGATGGTGGGCCGGCTCTGGCCCGACCTCGGGGACCTGCGGGCGCCGGTGGCCGGCTACAGCCTGCTGCTCGCCTCGACGGCGGTCGCCTCGGCCGGGCTCGGGGCGCGAGGCGGGCTGGGCGGGGCGCTGTTCCTGCTCTCGGACACGCTGATCGCCACCAAGCTGGCGAAGTGGCGGGAGCTGCCGGGGCACGATTTCTGGATCATGGCCACGTACCTCCTGGCGCAGTACCTGCTGGCGAGCGGTGCGCTGCGGGCCACCGAGGAGCGGGAGGCCGGGGCCGACGGTTCGACGGCGGCCGAAGCGCCGACGACCGCCGGGCCGGGCGCGGCACCCGCCTGGGCGTGACCGCGACCGCAACCGCAACCACCGAATTCGCGACCACCCCGCCCTGACGAACGCCCTGACGAACGCCCGGGCGCGCCGCACACCGGACGGACGCGCCGTCCGACGGCACCCGGCTTTGCAAAGTATCTGCCGACTTTGCAAAGTGCACATTGCAAAGTCAACGGACAACCGGGCAGGCCGCACCCACGGAAACGTTCCGCCCGACGAACCCGGCGCCGACCGAACGCGCGAAGGTGCCGTCGGACCCTGCGTCCGACGGCACCCCAGCACCACAAAGCATGCGTGGACTTTGCAAAGTGCACTTTGCAAAGTCCACGAACACCCACCACCCTGCCCAGGTACGGCCCGCTCGCCACAGGCCGCACCCGCAGGCCGCACCAACAGAAACGTTCCGTCAGACGGACCCGGCGCCGGTCGACCGCCGCCGCAGCAGCCAGAAGCCGCCGATCCCGCCCACCACCAGCAGCGCGCCGCCCGCGAGTTCCACAGGGTCGGCAGCCACCGAGCCGCCCAGACCGGTCTTCACCGCACCGTGCGGGGCGACCTGCTGACTGCCGGCACCGGACTGGCCGAGCGAACCCGCCCACTCCCCGGCCGCCTCGCTCCAGCCGCCCAGACCCGAGGGCGCGGAGCCGCCGGTGGACACCGAGACCGTGGTCACCGTGACATTGGTGGTGAAGGCGCCGCCGTCCGGGCAACTACCGTCGATCTTGTTCTCGCCGCCGTTCTTGCCCGCCAGCCGGGCGGAGCCGGTGTGCTTGCCGTCGGAGCCGAGCGTGAGGGTGGCCGGGCCGCCCTCGAAGGCCGGCGAGTTGGCGGTGATGGTCTTGGCGTTGGGCTTGTCGGACTTCTCGCAGGCGACCGTGACCGTCACGGTCTGGCCCGGTGCGGCCTGGGACGGGCTGACCGAGGCCGCGCCGTCCTTGGCCAGCGCGAGGGGGGCCGTCAGGCCGGTCAGCACCGTCGCGCCGATCAGGGCGGCGGCGGCCGTACGCGTGGGGCGCATACCGGAACCTCCGGGTTCTCTCGGGCGCAGCCGGGGACTCCGAAGTCCACGTGATCGAACAACTACACCCGGTCACTCACCGACGGTAGGCACACCCTCCGCGCCCGGCCACCGCTCTGGCCCGTTCGGGGGAGAGCCGGCCACCGTGGGTGACCGGCCCCGAGAAGCCCTCAGAGGTCCAGGTCGACGACCACCGGGGCGTGGTCCGAGGTGCCCTTGCCCTTGCGCGCCTCGCGGTCGACATAGCTGTCGGTGACGGCGTCCACGAAGGGCTTGTTGGCGTAGGTGAGGTCGATCCGCATGCCCCGGTTCTTCGGGAAGGCCAGCTGGCGGTAGTCCCAGTAGGTGTAGGGGCGGTCGTACTTGAGCGGCCGGGGCAGCACGTCGTGCAGGCCGGCCGCGTCCAGGGCGGCGAGGGCGGCGCGCTCGGCGGGGGTGACATGGGTCAGGCCCTCGAAGGCGGCGAGGTCGAAGACGTCCTCGTCGGTCGGTGCGATGTTGAAGTCGCCGAGGACGGCGAACGGGCGCTCACCGGCGGCGTCGTCCAGCGAGGCCACCCGCAGTGCCTCCAGCCACTCCAGCTTGTAGCGGTAGTGGGCGTGGTCGACCTCGCGCCCGTTCGGCACGTAGACCGACCAGACCCGGACCGGGCCGCAGGTGGCGGCGATCGCGCGCGGCTCGACATCGGGCAGCAGGGCGTCGTCGGCGAGGTAGCCGGGCTGCCCGGGCAGGTCGCGGACGACGTCGTCGAGGCCGATCCGGGAGAGGATCGCCACGCCGTTCCACCGGCCGTTGCCGTGCGCGGCCGTCTCGTAGCCGAGCTCGCGGACGGGCTCGTACGGGAAGGCGTCGGCGGCGCACTTCAGCTCCTGGAGGCAGAGCACGTCCGGCTTGGCGCTCTCCAGCCATTCCAGGAGCTTGGGCAGCCGCGCGGTGACGGAGTTGATGTTCCAGGTGGCGATGCGGACGGTCACGGCGGGCGGCCTTCCCGGTGGTTCGGTACGGACGGGGTGGGCGCCCCGGTCCCCCGGACGACGCCCACCCCGAATCTACCGAACGGCACCGACAAAGCTGTCCGGCCGCACAACGCCCGGCCGCACGACGCCCGGCCGCACGACGCCGGGCCGCACGGCAGCCGACACCGCTCCGCCCGGCTGCACCGCTCCCGGCGCTACGGCTCGGGCCGGACCACCGCCGCCGAGCCGCCGCCGCGGCGTACCGGTTCGGCCGCGGCGACCCAGCGGCCGTCCGGCAGCCGCTCGACACCGGTCGCCGCCCCGATCTCCGGCGTACTGGCGAACACATGGCCGAGAGCCTCCAGCCGCGCCCGTTCGGGCAGCGCCAGGAAGCCGGGCTCGGCCTGGGTGGCGGCCGTGTTGCGCTGGCTGGCGCGCGGCGCGGCGATCGCCTGTTCCAGGCTCAGCCCCCGGTCGAGGCGGCCGAGCAGCACCTGGAGGGTGGTGGTGATGATCGTCGCGCCGCCGGGCGAACCGGCCGCCAGCACGGGCTCGCCGTCGCGCAGCACGATGGTCGGCGAGAGCGAGGAGCGCGGCCGCTTGCCCGGGCCGGGCAGGTTGGGGTCGGGCACGCCCGGCACCAGCGGGGTGAAGTTGAAGTCGGTCAGCTCGTTGTTGAGCAGGAAGCCCCGGCCGGGGACGGTGATGCCGCTGCCGCCGGTCTGCTCCAGGGTCAGCGTGTAGGAGACGACGTTGCCCCAGCGGTCGGCCACGGTGAGGTGGCTGGTGCTCAGCCCCTCGTAGGGCTCGGCGGCGGGCGCCGGCCCCGCGCTCGCGCAGGCGGCGGGGTGGCGCGGGTCGCCGGGCGCGATCGGGCTGGTCAGGGCGCGGTCGGGGCTGATCAGGCAGGCCCGGGAGGCGGCGTACCGGGCGGAGAGCAGCTCCTTGACCGGGACGTCGTTGAAGGCCGGGTCGCCCACCCAGCGGTTGCGGTCCGCGAAGGAGAGCCGCGAGGCCTCCAGGAAGTGGTGGTAGTACTGCGTGGCGTCGTAGTCGGCGAGCTCGCCGTCCTCCAGGATGCCGAGCGCCTCGCCGACGGTGGTGCCGCCGGAGCTGGACGGGGCGATCGAGTAGAGGTCGTAGTCCCGGTAGGCGACATGGGTGGGCTGCTGACGGCGCACCCGGTAGTCGGCGAGGTCGGTGGCGTCGACCTTGCCGGGGCGGGCGACCCGGCCGGAGGCCGGATCGACCGGCGGGTGCTGGACGGTGCGGACGATGTCGGCGGCGATCCCGCCCCGGTACAGGGCCTCGGTGCCCTCCTTGCCGAGCTGCCGGTAGGTGGCGGCGAGGTCGGGGTTGCGGAAGGTGGAGCCGACCGCCGGGAGCGCGCCGCCGGGCAGGAAGAGCTTGGCGGTGTCGGGGAAGTCCTTGAACCGGGCCTGGTTGAGCGCGGTCTGGTCCTGGAAGGTCTGGTCGACGGTGAAGCCCCGCTCGGCGATCCGCCGGGCGGGTTCGAGCGCCTCGGCGAAGCTGCGCCGGCCCCAGAGTCCGACGGCGGTCTCCCAGGTGGCCGGGGAGCCGGGCACGCCGACGGACAGGCCGCTGGTGACGGCGTCGGCGAAGGGCAGCGGTTTGCCGTCCTCCAGGAACAGCGAGGTGTCGGCGGTCCGGGAGGCGGTCTCCCGGCCGTCGATGGTGTGCACCCGGCCGGTGGCGTGGTCGTAGTAGACGAAGTACCCGCCGCCGCCGATCCCGGCCGAGTACGGCTCGGTGACACCGAGCGCCGCCGCCACCGCGACCGCCGCGTCCACGGCGTTGCCGCCCTTGCGCAGCACCTCGATCCCGGCCGCCGTGGCGTCGGCGTCCACACTGGCGACCGCACCGCCCCGGCCGACCGCTTCGGGCACCTTCGCCGGCGGCGCCGCAGCCCCGGCCGGCCCGGCGGCGACCGTGCAGACCAGGGCCGTGGCGAGCAGCAACGGTGGTGCGATTCGTGCCAGCGCTCTCATCCGGAGTCCTCCCGAGTGCCTGAGTTGACGTCAACTCCGTTGTTTCACAGGAGCCATGACCCCGACAACAGTGCCACCGCCCTACCAACGGGTAGTTGACACGACTCGGGGCCCGGAACGAGCGGCGGCCGACGGATGGCACCATCCGTCGGCCGCCGGCCCCCCGGTGTGTCCGGCTACGGGACCGCGCGTTCCACGCGGCGGCGCTTGATGGTGCGGAAGCGGCGGGCGACCTGGCGGGCGAGGTCGGCGGCGCCGACCAGGCCGGCCTCGTTGCCGAGGGCGGCGTGGACGATGGTCGACTCGGGGCGGAAGCCGCGGCCGGTGAGGGTGCGGCGGAAGGTGTCGCGGGCGGGGGCGAGGAGGAGGTCGCCGGCCTCGGAGACGCCGCCGCCGATGACGAAGCGGCCCGGGTCGAGGGCGGCCGCCAAGTTGGCGATGCCGACGCCGAGCCAGGTGCCCACGTCGTAGAGCAGTTCGGTCGCGGTCGGGTCGCCGGCCCGGGCGGCCTCGGTGACCAGCGGGCCGGTGATGCCCTCGACGGCGCCGCCGGCCCGGGCCAGCAGCGCCTGGACCACCGGGGACTCCTCGGCGACCAGTTCGCGGGCGTCCCGCACCAGGGCGTTGCCGGAGGAGTACTGCTCCCAGCAGCCCCGGTTGCCGCACGGGCAGCGGTGGCCGCCGGGCACCACCTGCATGTGCCCGAACTCGCCGGCCAGCCCGTACTTGCCCCGGTCCACGTAGCCGTCGCGGACGACGGCGCCGCCGATGCCGGTGCCCAGGGTGAGCATCACCATGTGCTCCTCGCCCCGGCCGGCGCCGAAGCGCCACTCGGCCCAGGCGGCGGCGTTGGCGTCGTTCTCGACGATCACCGGGAAGCGCAGCCGGGAGCTGAGCGCCTCCCGGAGCGGTTCGCCGCGCCAGTTGAGGTGCGGGGCGAAGAGCACGGTGGAGCGCTCGGCGTCGACCCAGCCGGCCGCGCCGATGCCGACCGCGTGGACGTCGTGCCGGTCGGCGAGTTCCAGCACCAGTTCGACGATGACGTCCTCGACCACCTTGGCGCTCTTGGACTTGTCGGGCGTGTCGGTGCGCAGCTTCTCCAGCACCTTGCCCTCGCCGTCGACCACCCCGGCGACCACCTTGGTGCCGCCGATGTCGACGCCGATGGTCGGCAGCCGGAGCAGGCCGACCGGCAGGGCCCGGCGGCGGCGCTCGGCGCGCGGCCCGAGGCCGAGCAGGGTGGGCAGGACCGGCGGACGGTTGCCGCCGTGGGGGCTGGTCACGGCTGGTCACGCTCCTCGGCAGGGTCGACGGGGGCAGGGTCGGCGGGCGCAGGGCCGGCGGGGGCGGGCGGTGCCGCGGGCCGGGCCAGCTCGTGCGAGAGCTCGGCCAGGTCGGAGCCGCCCGCCATCTCGGTGGTGAGCTGTTCCAGGCCGATCTCCGCCCGCGCGTGGCTGCCCGCCATGCGGCCGCGCTTCAGCAGGGTGAAGTGGTCGCCGACCAGGTAGGCGTGGTGCGGGTTGTGGGTGATCAGGACGACGCCGAGTCCGGCGTCCCGGGCGGCGGTGACGTACTTGAGCACCACTCCGGACTGCTTGACGCCGAGCGCGGCGGTCGGCTCGTCCAGGACGAGCACCTTGGCGCCGAAGTGCACGGCGCGGGCGATGGCCACGCACTGGCGCTGGCCGCCGGACAGGGTGCCGATCGGGCGGTCCACGTCGGGCAGGTCGATGCCCATGTCCGCGAGCGCCCGGCGGGTGGTGGCGCGCATGCCGTCGGCGTCGATCCGCAGGCCGCCCCAGCGCTTGTGCCCCTGCTCGGAGCCGAGGAAGAAGTTCCGCCAGACGGGCATCAGGGGGACGACGGCGAGGTCCTGGTAGACGGTGGCGATGCCCCGGTCCAGGGCCTGGCGCGGGGAGTCGAGGCGGACCTCCTCGCCGGCCACCGTGAAGGTGCCCTCGTCGTGCCGGTGCAGCCCTGCGATGATCTTGATCAGGGTGGACTTGCCGGCGCCGTTGTCGCCGAGCACGCAGCTGATCTCGCCGGACCGCAGGGTCAGCGAGACGTCCTCCAGGGCGCGCACGGTGCCGTAGGTCTTCCCGATCCCGGTGAGGGAGAGCAGCTCGGTCATCGGGGCCCCCGTTCGGCGCGGCGCTTGACCCAGGTGTTCAGCAGGGCGGCGAGCAGCAGCATCGCACCGAGGAAGAACTTGAACCAGTCGGGGTTCCACTGGGCGTAGATGATGCCCTTGCTGGCCATGCCGAAGATCAGCGCGCCCAGCGCGGAGCCGACCACCGAGCCGTAGCCGCCGGTGATCAGGCAGCCGCCGATGACGGCCGCGACGATGTAGATGAGTTCGTTGCCGACGCCCTCGCCGGACTGCACGGTGTCGAAGGAGAACAGCAGGTGCTGGCCGAGCACCCAGGCGCCGAAGCCGACGAACAGGTAGAGCACGGTCTTCGTCCGGGCGACCGGGACGCCGACCGCCCGGGCCGCGGCCGCGTCGCCGCCGACCGCGAAGACCCAGTTGCCGAAGCGGGTGCGCAGCAGCACCCAGCTGCCGGCCAGCAGCAGGCCGAGCCACCACCAGACGGTCGCCTTGATCGTCAGCCCGCCGACGGTCACCTCGGAGGCGAACAGCCAGCGGCAGGAGGCGAAGCCCTCCATGTCGGAGATCGGCTTGGTGGAGACGGTGCCCGAGACCAGCTTGGTGACGCCGAGGTTGGCTCCGGTCAGCATCAGGAAGGTGCCGAGGGTGACGATGAAGCTCGGCAGTTTGGTGCGGGAGAGCATCCACCCGTTGAACAGGCCGACCGCCAGCGTGACGGCCAGTGAGACCAGCACGCCCACCCAGGTCACCGCGGTGAGCTGGTAGGAGACCATCGACGAGGTCAGCGCGGCGGTGGTGACCAGGACGCCGGCGGACAGGTCGAACTCGCCGCCGATCATCAGCAGCGAGACGGGTACCGCCATGATCCCGATGGTGGAGGCCGCGTACAGCACGGTGCCGAGCGAGGAGACCCGCAGGAAGGGCTCGGCGACGGCGGCGAAGACCAGGAAGACCGCGACGGCGGCGATCAGCGCGCCGAGTTCGGGCCGGCCGGCCAGGCGGCGCAGCGCGGCCGGGCGCTCGCGGCCCTGGACGAGGAGGTCCGGGGAACTCACCTGGTCCCCCTCGCCACGTACTCGGCGAGCGCGTCCGCGTCGTCCTTGGTGAGGATCTGCGGGCCGGTGGCGACCGGCTTGCCGCCGCCGAGCATGTCCAGGTTGGAGCGGTAGAGCCAGAGCAGGTCGACGCCCTCGTAGCCCTGGAGGTAGGGCTGCTGGTCGACCGCGAAGCCGACGGTGCCCGCCTTGAGGCCGGACACCACCTGCGTGCCCAGGTCGAAGGTGTCGAGCTCGACCGGGCGGCGGGTGTCCTGGATCGCCTGGAGTCCGGTGGCGGCCATCGGGCCGGAGAGGGTGAGCACGGTGTCGATGGACGGGTCCGCCTGGAGCTTGGCGGAGACCGCCGCGCGGGCGTCGGGCATGTTGACGCCGTCGACGTACAGCACCTGGAAGGCGCCGCCGGAGGTGCCCCGGGCGCCGCCGCAGCGCTGCTCCTGGCCGACGTTGCCCTGCTCGTGGATGACGCAGAGGACGTTCTTGCGGCCGCGGGCAGCCAGTTCGGTCCCGGCCGCCTGGCCGGCGGTGCTCTCGTCCTGGCCGATGTGGGTCAGCGCGCCGAACCGGGCGGAGAACTCCTGACCGGAGTTGATCGTGATGACCGGGATGCCGGCGGCCTTGGCCTTGCCGAGCACGTCGGCCATCGCCTCGCCCTTGGCGAGGGTGACCAGCAGGCCGTCGACCTTCTGGTCGATGGCGGCCTGGACGAGCTGGACCTGGTTCTGGGTCTGCGCGTCGTTGGAGTACAGGAAGGTGATGTTGTCCTTGGCGGCGGCCTGCTCGGCGCCCTTGCGCACGGTGTCCCAGAAGGCGTCGCCGGCCCCGGCGTGGGTCACCATGGCGACCTTCCAGCGCGGGGTGGTGACGGCGCCGCCGGCGGCGGCGGAGGCCTTGGCGCGGGCCTCCTCGGCGCGTCTGCCTCCGGTGCTGCTGCAGCCGGCGACGGCGACCGTCAGGGCCAGGACGGCCAGTGCCGCGGCGACGGGCCGGAGCCGGCGGACGGGACTCATGCGGGTTGTGCTCATCCCCATAGTCTCGCTTCCCGGCGGACGGGCGTTCGCACCGCCTCGCCCGGCGGGGCGATCCGTCCGGACGGTATCGTGCCCTGCGGGGGGATTCCTGGGAGTCCGCTGGACGCGACGTCCGGGCAGAGCCTGCCAGGGTGGCAGACTGGGGCGGACCCGAAAAGGGAGCTTCACGGAAACGTGATGTTCCTCTCAGGTTCCGCACAGATTCGGACGGCAACCGATCCCCGTTAGGCGCCGTCTGATGCCATTGAGGTGGCGTTCCGGGCGAGTGGGGCCCGGGCGGCTTCGAACCCGGATACGAGAAACATTCATGCAACTGACAGGTACGCCGTTCTTCGTCTGCACGGTCGTTCTCGTGCCGATCTCCATCGCCGTGGCGATGTGGGCCTGGGCCCGGGTCAAGGGACCCGAGCCCGTGCGCGTCCTGTCCAGGCTCGCCATGATCGTCTTCTGTCAGGCCACCGCGGTGGTCATGGTCTTCGTGATGGTCAACAACGCCAACCTGATCTACGGCAACTGGGACGACCTGCTCGGGACCGGAAAGCACGTGCGCGCGGTGCCGGTCGTGCCGCCGGCCGACCCGGCCCCGGGGGCCGGTCAGGGCGCCTCCCCGGCCCCGGGCGCATCCGCCCCGGCGGGCGACGCGGCGCACCCGCCGGCCAACAAGGTCCAGCAGGCCTTCCGCGGCGTCGACGACCCGAAGGTGCCGAACGACGTCCAGAAGACCGACCTCAAGGGCCAGCTGTCCGGCGTCGACGGCGAGGTGCTGGTCTGGCTGCCGCCGCAGTACAACGACCCCGCGTACAAGGACAAGAAGTTCCCGGTGGTCGAGCTGATCCCCGGCTTCCCCGGCTCCTCCTCCACCTGGTACGGCACGCTGAAGGTCTCCGAGCAGCTCAAGCCCCTGATGCAGCAGGGCAAGGTGGCCCCGTTCATCCTGGTCTCGCCGCGCACCCTGCTGCTGGGCAACCGCACCGACGCCGGCTGCACCGACGTGCCGGGCAAGGTCAACGCGGACACCTGGCTCACCCGGGACGTGCCGCAGATGGTCCTGGACAACTTCCGGGCCGACCCCTCCGCCGACCGCTGGGCGATCGCGGGCTACTCGGCCGGCGCCCACTGCGCCACCAAGCTCTCGCTGGCCCACCCCAACCGCTACCGGGCCGGCATCAGCCTCTCCGGCTACAACGACCCGGCAAAGGAGCCGGACTCGCTGGTCGGCAAGGACGCGAAGCTGCGCGAGGCCAACAACCCGGTGACCATCGTGAAGGCCGCGCCCCAGCCGCCGAAGGTCTCGCTGTACGTCTCCGGCAACAAGGGCGACGGCTACGAGGACGGCCAGGCCGTCGCCGCCGCCGCCAAGGCGCCGACCACCGTCCAGGTGGTCGAGACCACCGGGCCGCACACCAGCGATGTGTGGAAGGACATGGTGCCGGGCGTCTTCGAGTGGCTGACCGGCATCATCCCGGCCCAGTAGCGGAGCACCCCCGCGCAGAGCGGAGGCCCCGGAGCGCGGTGCTCCGGGGCCTCCGCTCTGCGCGGAGGGACCGCTCTGCGCCGAGGGGCCCTCAGGCGAGTTCGAGGGCCAGGTAGAAGTCCACCCGGTCCTCCAGCCGGGACAGGTCACGGCCGGTCAATTCCTCGATGCGGCCGATCCGGTACCGCAGGGTGTTGACGTGGACGTGCAGCTGCGCGGCGCACCTGGTCCACGAGCCGTCCGAACGGAGGAACGCCTCCAGCGTGCGGACCAGGTCCGCCTGGTGCTCGATGTCGTAGGCGATCACGGTGTCCAGCAGCCGGCTGCGGAAGGCCCGGCGCACCTCGTCCGGGACGGCCGCGAGCAGCAGTACGTGCGAGGCCAGCTCCTCCGGCCCGGCCACGCAGACCCGGCCGACCCTGGCGGCGGCGATCCGGCGGGCGTGCCGGGCCTCCTCCAGCGCGCCGCGCAGACCGACCGCCTCCTTGGCGGGGGCCGAGACCCCGAGGGTGATCCGGCCCTCCGAGCCGAGCCCGGCCTCCAGCGGGGCGAGCAGCTCGCGCAGGGTGTCGGCGGGCACCGGGCTGTCCAGTGCGGGCAGCACCACCACCGCGCCGGCCCCGGCCCCGGCGACCAGCGCCCGGTCGCTGGTGCCGCCCAGCGCCTCCTCCAGGATCGCCCGCACCGCGCCCTCGGGCAGGCCGGTGCCCTCGGCGCTGAGCACCAGCCAGGAGCCTTCCGCCGCCTGCGGCTTCGGCTCGCGGCTCTCGTAGCGGGCGGCCATCGCCGAGGACGCGTACAGGGTGCGGCTGATCTCGGCCGGGTCCGCGTCGCGCTGGAGCAGGGTGAGCACCTCGTCGGCGAGGCGGCGGCGCAGCCGCCGGCCCTCGTCCCGGCGCTGGCGTTCGGCGGCGACCAGCCGGGCCAGGTTCTCGGCGAGCTGCTGGCGCTTCGCGGTCCACTCGGTGACGTCGCCCGCGACCGCGAGCACCCAGTCGGCGAGCGGCGCCTCGGCCTCGGGCGCGGCCGGCGCGGGCAGCAGCGAGTAGGCGCCGGCCGCGAGGCGGGCCCGGTGCGGGGGGCGGCGGCGCTGGCGCTGGGCGGCGAGGTGGGCGCGGATCAGCTGGTCCCGGTCGGCGGGCGGGAGCCGGTCGACGGGGCCGGCGATCACCGCGCCGGTCGGGGTGAGCACCCAGCAGTCGAGGTCGAGGTCGCCGCCGAGCAGGTCGAGGACGGCGTCCAGGCCGCCGCCGCCGGCCGCCGAGACCAGCAGCCGGTGCCGGTCGACCAGGGCCGCCAGGTCGGCGGCCCGGTCGGCGGAGACCTGGCGGCCGACGAACTCGGTGACGGTGCCGAAGGCGATGTCGTCGGGGACGGCCAGCAGCGGCATCCGGTGCCGGCGGCAGGCCTCGACGAGGTCCTCGGGGACGGGGCCGACCTCGGCCTCGCCGGCCGCCAGGGCGACCGCGCCGCCGGCCACGATGGTGCGCACGAAGCGCTCCGAGTCGGCCGGGGCGGTGCGCCAGAGCATGCCGGTGAGGACCAGCTCGCCGCCGTGCAGATAGCGCCCCGGGTCGTGCAGGTCGGTCGTCATCACCCCGCTGACCTGCCGGTCCAGCTCCTCCTCGGCCGCGAGCAGACGCAGGCGCGGGGCGCCGGGGGCGAGCAGGTCACGGACACGCATCCGGAGGCTCCTAACGGGCAGGTGGCGGGGGCGGGGGCGGTCCGAGGGCTCGGTCCGGGGTGACAGTGTGCCCGAACATCCGTGCTCGGCGTTACGTCCCAACGGGTGCCCGGACCACGGGGCCGTAGCTCGGGAATCACGGCCGGATTACGGTCGTAGGTGTGGCCCGGCCGACGGCTGGGCTGCGAGATCGTCCTTCTTAGAGGAACGTACAGGATGCCGGGCGGGACCACAGCCGGGGCTTCATGCCATCGGTGACTGCCAGTGGCCCCCGTCACAGCGGTTCACTGGCCACACGCCGCCGGACACACCCCGGTGACCGGAATCCGACGCGGAGGCGACGACGCGGAGGTCCCGGTCCGAACACCGGGGCCCGGGCGACCGGGCCGGGCACTGTGCCCACCCGTCCGGACGGTTACGACTTGAGGAGACACCCGCATGGAGTTCCTTCGGCCCGCCACCTGGGACGAGGCGCTCGCGGCGAAGGCCGAACACCCGACCGCGCTGCCCATCTCGGGCGGTACGGACGTCATGGTCGAGATGAACTTCGACGTGCACCGGCCACCCGCGATTCTCGACCTGAACCGCGTCACCGAGCTCACCGAGTGGTCGAACGACGGCGAGGTGGTCCGACTCGGCGCAGCCGTCCCCTACAGCCGGATCATCGACGAGCTGTCCGGCCCGCTGCCCGGCCTCGCGCTGGCCGCCCACACCGTGGGATCCCCACAGATCCGCAACCGGGGCGGCGTCGGCGGCAACCTGGGCGCGGCCTCGCCGGCCGGCGACTCCCACCCGGCGCTGCTGGCGGCCGGCCGGGACGTCCTGGTCGAGGCGGCCTCGGTCCGCGGCACCCGGCTGATCCCGATCGACGACTTCTACGTCGGGGTGAAGCGCAACTGCCTGGAGCCGGACGAGCTGATCCGCGCCGTGCGGATCCCGGTCGCGGACGGCCCGCAGCAGTTCTCCAAGATCGGCACCCGCAACGCGATGGTGATCGCGGTCTGCGCGTTCGGCTTCGCGCTGCACCCGCGGAACGGCACCGTCGGCACCGGCATCGGCTCGGCCGCCCCCACCCCGCGCCGCGCCGTCGAGGCCGAGGAGTACCTGCGGGGCGTGCTCGCCGAGCGCGGCCTGTGGGAGAGCGGGGAGCTGCTGGGCGCCGAGGTGATCCAGCGGTTCGGCGAGCTGGTCAAGGCCGCCGCCTCCCCGATCGACGACGTCCGGGGCACCGCCGACTACCGGCGGCACGCGCTCGCCGTGATGGCGCGGCGCACGCTCACCTGGACCTGGAACGACTACCGCAAGCAGATCAGGAGCGCGGCATGAGGGTCACGTTCACCGCCAACGGCAAGCCGGTCGAGGCCGACGACGTGTGGGAGGGCGAGAGCCTGCTCTACGTGCTCCGCGAACGCGTCGGGCTGCCCGGTTCGAAGAACGCCTGCGAGCAGGGCGAGTGCGGTTCCTGCACCGTCTACCTGGACGACGTGCCGGTCTGTTCCTGTCTGGTCGCGGCCGGCCAGGTGCAGGACCGCGAGGTGCGCACCGTCGAGGGGCTCGGCGGCGAGGACGGCGAGCTGGGCCTGGTCCAGCAGGCGTTCGTGGACGCGGGCGCCGTCCAGTGCGGCTTCTGCACGCCGGGCCTGCTGGTGCAGACCGACGCGCTGCTGGCGCAGGACGCCCAGCCGTCGGACGCGGACATCCGCGAGGCCCTGTCGGGCAACCTGTGCCGGTGCACCGGCTACGAGAAGATCATGGACGCGGTGCGGCTGGCGTCCGCCCGCAAGTGCGCCGGCACCCCTGCCGGCGGGGCGGTGGCGGAATGAACGCGCGGACGAACACCCACGGCAGTAGCGGGACCAGGGCCGGGACCAGGGCCGGGACCGGTGCCGGGACGAGTGCCGGGACGAGTGCCCGGAACAGTGCCAGGACCATCCAGGGCCAGAAGAACCTCCAGGACATCCGGCAGTCCAGCAAGGACGGCATCGGCGGCTCGCCGCTGCGCCCGGACGGCACGCTGAAGGTGCGCGGCGAGTTCGCGTACTCCTCCGACATGTGGCACGAGGACATGCTCTGGGGCATGGCGCTGCGCTCGCCGCACCCCCGGGCGAACATCCTCTCCGTGGACATCTCCGAGGCGCTCACCGTGCCCGGCGTGTACGCGGTGCTCACCCACGAGGACATCCCCGGCGCCAAGTACTACGGCCTGGAGATCGCCGACCAGCCGGCCCTGGCGATCGACAGGATCCGGTACCACGGCGAGTCGATCGCGCTGGTCGCCGCCGACCACCCGGAGACCGCCCGGCGCGCGGTGAAGAAGATCAAGGTCGAGTACGAGGTGCTCACCCCGATCGTCACCGAGGAGCAGTGCCTCGACCCGGAGACGTACGGCTACGTCCACGAGCCGCACGAGTACAAGTCGCACGCCCACGGCAACATCTGCCACGAGCAGCACCTGGTCTCCGGCCTCGGCGTGACCGACGAGGTGCGGGCCCTGGCGGACGTCGTGGTCAGCGGCACCTACGAGGTCGGCATGCAGGACCAGGCCTTCCTCGGCCCGGAGTCCGGGCTCGCGGTGCCCGCCGAGGACGGCGGCATCGACCTCTACATCGCCACCCAGTGGCTGCACGTGGACCGCCAGCAGATGGCGCCGGTGCTCGGACTGCCGGAGGAGAAGGTCCGGCTCACCCTGGCCGGTGTCGGCGGGGCGTTCGGCGGCCGCGAGGACCTCTCGATGCAGATCCACGCCTGCCTGCTGGCCCAGCGCACCGGCAAGCCGGTCAAGATCGTCTACTCCCGGGACGAGTCCTTCTTCGGCCATGTGCACCGCCACCCGGCGAAGATGTACTACGAGCACGGCGCCACCCGGGACGGCAAGCTGGTCTACGCCGATGCCCGGATCGTGCTGGACGGCGGCGCCTACGCCTCCGCCTCGCCCGCCGTGGTCGGCAACGCGGCCTCGCTGGGCCACGGCCCCTATGTGATCCCGAACGTGCGGATGCACGCCGTCGCGCTCTACAGCAACAACCCGTCCTGCGGGGCGATGCGCGGCTTCGGCGCGGTGCAGGCGGCGTTCGGCTACGAGACCCAGATGGACCGGCTGGCCGCCGAACTGGGCATGGACCCGGTCGAGTTGCGCCGGCTCAACGCCATGAAGCAGGGCGACCTGATGCCCACCGGCCAGGAGATCGACGCACCCGCGCCGGTCGCCGAACTGCTGCGCCGGGTCAAGGACATGCCGCTGCCGCCGCCGCTCGACACCGACGACCTGGACGTGCGGCTGCTGCCCGGCGCGCTGTCCAACACCTCGCACGGTGAGGGCATCGTGCGCGGCGTCGGCTACTCGGTCGGCATCAAGAACGTCGGCTTCTCCGAGGGCTTCGACGACTACTCCACCGCCCGGGTGCGACTGGAGGTGATCGGCGGCGAGCCGGTCGCCCTGGTGCACACCGCGATGGCCGAGGTCGGCCAGGGCGGCGTCACCGTGCACGCCCAGATCGCGCGGACCGAGCTGGGCGTCGAGCAGGTGACCATCCACCCCGCCAACACCGAGGTGGGCTCGGCCGGTTCGACCTCCGCCTCGCGCCAGACCTACATGACGGGCGGCGCGGTCAAGCTGGCCGCCGAGGCGGTCAAGCGCGAGCTGATCGAGAAGGGCCGGCGCCGCTACGGCTGGACCCAGCAGGACCTCACACTGGCCGGCGGCAAGGTCGTCTCCGAGTCGGCCGGCGCGCTGGTCTCCATGGTCGACCTGCTCGGCGAGGACGCCATCGACCTCACCCGCGAGCACCACCACCGCCCGACCGTCCCCTTCGACAAGGAGACCGGGCAGGGCTTCGGCCACGTCCAGTACACCTTCTGCGCCAACCGCGCGGTGGTCGACGTGGACGTCGAACTCGGCCTGGTCAAGGTGGTCGAGCTGACCGCCGTCCAGGACGTCGGCAAGGCGCTCAACCCGCTGTCGGTGGTGGGCCAGATCCAGGGCGGCTGCACCCAGGCGCTCGGGCTCGCGGTGATGGAGGAGATCATCGTGCGGGACGGCAAGGTGCGCAACGCCTCCTTCACCGACTACCTCATCCCCACCATCCTGGACACCCCGCCGATCCCGGTGGAGATCCTCGAACTCCCCGACCCGCACGCCCCGTACGGGCTGCGCGGGGTGGGCGAGGCGCCGACCGTCTCGGCGACGCCGTCCATCGTGGCCGCCATCCGCAACGCCACCGGCCTGGCGCTGCGCCGGATCCCGGTCCGGCCCGAGCACCTGACCACCGAACGGCCCGGGGAGCTGTAGGGCCCGTCCCCGGCCCGCTCCCCCACCCCCCACAACTCCCCGGGGCGGCGTCCGGTCTTCCCCGCCGCCCCGGGGCCGAGCACGGCCCGTACGACCCGCACGACCCGCACGACCTGCGGCATCCGCACGACCTGCACGATCTGCACGGCACCACCCGGCACTACCCGGCACTACCCGGCACCGCTGGCACCGCTGGCACCGCTGGCACCACCACCGCGCCGCCACCGCGCCGCCACCGCACTGCCACCGCACCAGGACCGCCGCCCGCCCACGCCGGGGCCCGGCGACGGCCCGCACCACCCGTGCAACCGTGAGTCGAATCGTCCCCCTGTGCCACGCCTTCGTCGCCTGGCTGCCAGGTCGGCTCGCCCACCCCAACCCCCTTTGACACTTGGGAGTGGACATGACCAGGATCCCCACGGAGCCCGGCACCACTGCAGACAGACCCACCGAGGCCGACGAGGCCACCGGGAACGACGCCCCCACGTCGGTCCCGGCCGCGCCCAGGAACGCACTGGACGCCTACTTCAAGATCTCCGCCCGGGGCTCGACCCTCGCCAATGAACTCCGGGGTGGCCTCACCACCTTCATGGCGATGGCCTACATCATCCTGCTGAACCCGCTGATCCTCGGCGGCGCCGACGTCACCGGCGTCAAGCTGGACCACGCGGCGCTCACCACCGCCACCGCGCTCGCGGCGGCCGTCACCACCGTCCTGATGGGCGTGGTCGGCAATGTGCCGCTCGCCCTCGCGGCCGGCCTCTCCGTCTCCGGCGCCGTCTCGGCCCTGGTGGTGCCGCACACCACCTGGCCGCAGGCGATGGGCCTGTGCGTCATCTACGGCCTGCTGATCGTGCTGCTGGTGGTCTCCGGCCTGCGCGAGAGGATCATGAACGGCATACCCCTGCCGCTCAAGCACGCCATCACCATCGGCATCGGCCTGTTCGTCACCGTGATCGGCCTCTTCAAGGCCGGCTTCATGCACACCGGCGGACCCACCCCGCTCTCGCTCGGCCCGGCGGGCGAACTCACCGGCTGGCCGGTCCTGGTCTTCTGCCTCACCCTGCTCGCCATCTTCGTGCTGATGGCCCGCAACGTGCGCGGCGCGATCCTCATCGGCATCGCCGGCGGCACCGTGGTCGCGATGATCGTCAACCAGCTCGCCGACGTACCCGCCGAGGCCTGGCGCAACTCCGCGCCGGTCTGGCCCGGTTCGCCGGTCGCCGCACCCGACTTCAGCCTGTTCGGCGACGTCGACCTGTTCGGCGCCTTCGGCGGCCAGGGCCTGGGCGCGATCAGCGCCTCGGTCGCGGTCTTCACCCTCGTCCTGGCCGGCTTCTTCGACGCGATGGCCACCATCATCGGCGTCGGCACCGAGGCCGGACTCGCCGACCGGCGCGGCCGGATGCCCGGCCTGTCCAAGGCCCTGTTCATCGACGGCGCCGGCGGCGCGGTCGGCGGCCTGGCCGGCGCCTCCGGGCAGACCGTGTTCGTCGAGTCCGCGACCGGCGTCGGCGACGGCGCCCGCACCGGACTCGCCTCCACCGTCACCGGCGGACTGTTCGCCCTGATGCTGTTCTTCTCGCCGCTGGCCGCCATCGTGCCGGTCGAGGTGGCCTCGGCGGCCCTCGTCGTCATCGGCTCGATGATGATGAGTCAGGCCCGGCACATCGACTGGTCCGACCGCGAGGTGGCCGTCCCGGCCTTCCTCACCTGCACGCTGATGCCGTTCACCTACAGCATCACCGCCGGTGTCGCGGCCGGCGTGATCTCCTACACGGTGATCAAGGCCGGCCGGGGGCGGTGGCGCGAGCCCGGGGCGCTGATGTGGATCCTCACCGGGGTGTTCGTCGTCTACTTCGCGCTCGGCCCGGTCAAGTCCTGGCTCGGCGTGCACTGACCGGCCGACCTCTCTTTCGGAGCACCCGCCGCCGTACGGGATCGTTCTCCCGTACGGCGGCGGCCCCACCGGCCCGTCCCGTGCTCGTCCGCCCCGTCCGCACCCGCCCCCTCCGCACCCGATTGACTACCCTCGAAAGCGCAAAGGAGCTTCCGTCATGCAGGACATCGCCGAGCAGCTGCTGGCCTGGCACACGTCCGGCCGCTCCTTCGCCGTGGCCACCGTCGTCGGGGTCACCGGCAGCGCTCCGCGCGACCCGGGCGCCGCGCTCGCCGTCGACGCGGACGGCGAGGCGATCGGCAGCGTCTCCGGCGGCTGCGTCGAGGGCGCCGTCTACGAGCTGTGCCGGGCCGCGATCGAGTCCGGCGAGCCGGTGCTGGAACGGTTCGGCTACAGCGACGAGGACGCCTTCGCCGTCGGCCTGACCTGCGGCGGGATCCTGGACGTCTTCGTCCAGCCGGTGCGCCCCGGGGCCGACCCGGCCCTCGACGCCGGTATCGCGCTGATCGCCGACGGCACCCCGGTGGCGCTCGCCCGGGTCGTCGCCGGACCGGCCGGACTGCTCGGCGCCACCGTCGCCGTCACCGCCGACACCCACCACGGCCTGCTCTCCCCCGCGCCCTCCGTGGCCGCCCCGCTGGAGCGGTCGGTCGTCGCCGAGGCCCGGGCCATGCTCGACGCCGGCCGCACCGGCCGGCTCGTCCTCGGCCTGGACGGGCGCCCCTGCGACGAGCACGGGCAGGGCACCGTCACCCTCTTCGTGGAGTCGTACGTGCCCGCGCCGCGGATGCTGGTGTTCGGCGCGATCGACTTCGCCGCCGCGGTGGTACGGATCGGCAAGTTCCTCGGCTACGACGTCACCGTCTGCGACGCCCGGCCCGTCTTCGCCACCGAACGGCGCTTCCCCGAGGCCGACCGGGTGGTCGTCGACTGGCCGCACCGCTACCTGGACACCCAGCTGGACCGGCTGGACGGCCGGACCGTGCTCTGCGTGCTCACCCACGACGCCAAGTTCGACCTCCCGCTGCTGGAGCGCGCGCTGCGACTGCCGGTCGGCTACGTCGGCGCGATGGGCTCGCGCCGCACCCACCGCGAGCGCGAGGCCGGACTGCGCGCGGCCGGACTCACCGACGCCGAGATCGGGCGGCTGCGCTCGCCCATCGGCCTCGACCTCGGCGCCCGCACCCCCGAGGAGACCGCCGTCTCCGTCGCCGCCGAGATCGTCGCCCACCGGCGCGGCGGCAGCTGCCTGCCGCTGAGCGCCGGGACCGGGCCGATCCACCACGACCTGGCACAGGCCCCGGCGGCGGCCGAGGACAGCCGGGAGGCACCGGCCCGCCGGGACCGCAAGCCGCACGCCGCCTAGAGCCCCAGGCCCTGGGCGGTCAGCGCACCACGTTGTAGGCCTCGCAGATCAGCGGCGGGCCGCCCGCCATCCCCACCTCGCGGAGGATCGGCATCAGCACCGCCGCGAAGTGCTCGAAGGCCTCCCGGGACTCCCAGACGTCCGTCACGTGCCAGCCCGCGCCGTCCGGCAGCGGGCCGGCCGCGTGTGTCAGCAGCCCGCGCACCGGCCAGTCCTCGGGCCGGTTCAGCCCGGAGCCGCCGGTCAGCCGGTCCACCGACTCCTCGTACTGCTCCCGGCTGACCCCGGGAAGGTCGAACACCACGATGACCGCCATCGGGACACTCCTGTCCTGCGCCGCCCGCGCACCCTGCGCCGCCGCGCTCCGGGGCGGCGTCCGCTCACCGCCCGGCCGCCTCCCAGTGCAGCCCGCGAACCGTCCCGACGGCCACCCGGTACCGCCGACCGGGTGAATTGCGGGCCCCGCAGGAGCGGAGCACGCTGGAATCGAGGACTCGTCCGGGCCCTCGCCCGCGCCCGGGAAGGGGCACCGCCATGCGCGCGCTACTGGAGATCGAACTCGACACCCAGACGGCCAACCGGGCCGTCGCGGACGGCGCCATCATGGCGAGGTTCAACCAGATCATGGCCGACCTGAAGCCCGAGGCGGCCTACGCCTTCCCGCGCAACGGCCGGCGCTGCCAGATCGTGGTCGTCGACGTCGCCGACGAGGCCTCCGTGGTCGCGATCTGCGAGCCGTTCTGGCTGGAGTTCAACGCCCACATCGACATGCACATCTGCATGAACCCGGACGATCTCCGCGAGGGCCTCGGCCGCGTCGGGCGCTGAGCGGCCTGGCGCTGATCCGACCGGGCGGACCGGGCGGAATCAGTCCGAGACCGCCAGCTTCACGCCGAAGCCGACCACGGCCAGGCCCGTCACCCGGTCCATCGCCCGGCGCGCCGACGGGCGGCGCAGCCAGCCGCGCAGCGCCTGGGCGAAGCCCACCAGCACCGTCGACCAGAGCAGGCCCTCGACCACGTGCACACAGGTCAGCGCCACCCCGGCGGCGAAGTGCGGCGCCCCCGCCGGGATGAACTGCGGCAGCACCGCCACGTAGAAGACGCCCACCTTGGGGTTGAGCAGGTTGGTCAGCAGACCGCGCCGCCAGCCCGCGGCGAGGCCGCCGGCCGGGGTGTTCGCGGGGGTGTCGGCTGCGGCGGCGTCCTCGGGCTCCGGGTTCGCGTTCGCGCGGGAGCGGAGCATTCCCACGCCCATCCACACCAGGTACGCGGCACCCGCCCAGCGGAGGATCTCGTAGCCCAGCTGCGAGGCGGTGAGCAGCGCCGTCACACCGGCCGAGGTGAGCGCTCCCCAGAGCAGGGTGCCGGTCTGGATGCCGAGCACCACGCCCCAGGCCTGCCGCCGGTGGCCGAGCGCCGAGGTGCGGAGGATCAGGGCGGTGTCCAGGCCCGGGGTGAGCGTCAGCAGGCCCACGACGAGGGCGAAGGACCACAGGGCGGTCGTCATCTCCATGGCCCACGATCGTAATGGCCCGCGATCGCACGGGGGCCGGGCAGCCCGGCCGCAAGGAGAGGTGCGACCGGGCGGCGGAGGGGTCGGGCCGGGACGCTCGGCGGGACGGGTCAGGCCGGGCGGCGCACCCGCTCCGCCACCCGGCGGCCCTCCTGCTCGGTCGGGTCGAACTCGACCCGCTGCCCCTCGACCAGCGTCCGGTCGCCGCCGTCCGCCGCCACGATCGAGTCGTAGTACACGTACAGCGCCGGGCCGTCGTCGTCGGGGGTGATCAGGCCGTACCCATGGTCGGCCTGGTAGGACTGCACGATACCGGTGGCCATCGGGGTCTCCTCGGGTCCGTCGTCGGCACGCGGGCCGCGACCTCCCCCCTCGCCACCCATGATCGGTGCAGAACCCGCCGGGCGCACGCCCCGGCCCGAACCGGAGGACGGCGACGGATGCGGACGGCCCGCGCGATCTCCCTGCTCCTGCTGCTCCAGGCCCGCCGCAGCATGACCGGCGCCGAACTCGCCGCCGAACTGGAGGTCTCCGAGCGCACCGTGCAGCGCGACGTCCTGGCGCTGGCCGAGGCCGGGGTCCCGGTGTACGCCGACCGGGGGCGGGCCGGCGGCTACCGGCTGCTCGACGGCTACCGCACCCGGCTGACCGGGCTGGACCGGACCGAGGCCGAGGTGCTGCTGCTGGCCGGGCTGCCCGGGCCGCTCCAGGACATGGGCCTCGCCGATCCGGCGCTCGCGGCCCGGCTGAAGGTGGCCGGCGAGCTGGGCGGGGCGCCGGCCGCCGGGGCGCGGCGGTTCCACCTGGACGCGCCCGGCTGGTTCCGCGACGCCCCCGTGCCGCCGCTGCTGGCCGAGGTCGCGCGGGCCGTGTGGGGCGGACGGCTGCTGCGGGTGCGCTACCGGCGGCGGCCGGAGGCGGACCCGGTCGAGCGGGTGCTGCGGCCGACCGGCCTGGTGCTGAAGGCGGGCACCTGGTACCTGGTCGCCCGGCCGGACGAGGAGGGCGCCGAGCACCGGGTGTACCGGGTGGACCGGCTGGTCGCCGCCGAACCCCGCGAGCGGTGGTCCGCCCCCGACCGGGCCGACGAGACGTTCGACCTGGCCGCGTTCTGGGAGGCCCGGGCCGAGGGGTTCGCCCGCTCGCTGCTGCGGGAGACCTTGACCGTACGGCTCAGCCCGCTCGGCCTGGAGCGGCTGCCGCACCTGCTCGAACCGGTCGCCGCCCGGGAGGCGCTGGCGAGCGCCGGGCCACCGGACGGCGACGGCCGGGTGACCGTCCGGCTTCCCGTGGAGTCCCTGGAGGTCGGCTACGAGGAGATCCTGCGGCTCGGCCCCGAGGCCGAGGTGCTGGAGCCGCCGGCCCTGCGGCAGCGGCTGGCCGGGGCGGCGGCCCGCACCGCCGCCCTCTACGGCCCCCCTCAGCGGTAGCCGGCCGGGTCCACCGGGCCGTCCGCGCCCTCGATGTCCACCAGGTAGCGCCAGGCGTCCGGGCGGCTCCCGTCCAGGTCGGTGAAGCCGTACTCCAGGGCCAGGCCGCCGCTGGACAGCGAGGTGCCGTTGAACCGCGCCCGCCCGGGATCGGCGGCCAGCGCGACCACCGCGCGGCCCACGTACGCCGGGGACTCCGAGATGCCGAACTGCGGTTCGGCCGCCGTCGCCTCCCGCCACGTCCCCTCGGTGACGCCGAAGTGCTCCAGCATCATCTCCGAGCGCATCCAGCCCGGGGTGAGCGCCACCGCCGTCGCCCCGCGCGGACCCATTTCGTGCCCCAGCGCGAAGGCCATCCGCAGCACGGCGGCCTTGGCGATGTCGTAGAAGAAGGAGTTCCGGTAGCGGGTCGCGTTGTACTCGGCGGTGCCGTCGGTCATCTCGACCACCAGCCCGCCGGGGCGGCGCAGCAGCAGGGGCAGCAGGTGGTGGCTGGTGACCGCGTGCGTCTCGACGGCCAGCCGCAGCAGGCGCAGGCCCTTGTCGAGGTCGTGCTCCCAGACCGGGACGTTCCAGCCGAACAGCTCCTCGCCGCCCCAGATGTCGTTCACCAGGATGTCCAGCCCGCCCTGCTCGGCCTCGATCCGGGCGGCCACCGCCGCCACCTCGGCCGGGACCAGGTGGTCGGCGCGCACCGCGATGCCCTGCCCGCCGGCGGCCGTCACCAGCGCCGCCGTCTCCTCCAGGGTCTCCGGCCGCCCGTAGTCCCCCCGGTGGCCCTCGGCGCTGCGCCCCGTCCCGTACACCGTCGCCCCGGCGGCGCCCAACGCCACCGCGATCCCCCGCCCGGCGCCCCGGGTGGCCCCCGCCACCAGTGCGGTCCTGCCCTTCAGCGGCTGCTCCGTCATGCCTCGCCCTTCCTCACGTGCCGCGGTGTCTCCACCCGTCGGCATCGATGCTCCCCCGGAATCCCGACACCTCCTGTCGGGATTCCCGACGAAGCCATGGACGGACGTATGGCAGCGGCACCATACGCAGCAGCTGCCTACGAGCGCACGAAGCACGCCGCATCCACGTCACCCGAGCAGGGCGCCGCATGATCGTGGTGGTGGCGGACATCTCCGGCCTGCTCGCGGCGCTCGACCGCGAGCACCCGATCGGACCGGCAGCACGCGAGGTGCTGGACGCTGCGGGGACGCTGGTGATCTCCCCCGTCCTGCTGAGCGAACTCGACCACCTGGCCCGGAGGGTCCTCGGACCCGCGGCGTCCATGGCCGCGGTCGACGACGTCCGGCGTCGGGTGCGGTCCGGGCGCGCGGTACTGCCCGAGATCACCGCCGACACCTTGGACGCCGCTCAGGCCGTCCGGGCCCGCCACCGCGACCTGCGCCTCGACCTGGCGGACGCCGTCAACGTGGCACTGGCCGCGGACTACCGCACCGACGCGATCCTCACTCTCGATCAGCGCGACTTCCGGGTCCTGCCCTTCGACCGGTGATCGACTTCATGGCCCGGGGCGCGCGGTGGCACCGCGCGCCCCGGGTTTCGGCGGTTCGCCCCAGGTGACGTTCAGGCGGGCGGCGAGGCGGCGGAGGCCGGGGGCGAGGCGGCTCCGGGGTTCAGTCGGCGGAGCCCGGAGGGACGACCCAGCGGGTCGACTGGCCCGTAACGGCGGCGATCATGTCGTAGTCACCGTCGTAGTGCAGGACGGTGGCCCCGTGGCGTTCGGCGGTCGCGGCGATGACGAGATCGGCCACGGACAGCGCCCGCCAGTTGCCGGCCGCCGTGAGCATTGCCTGGACCTCGACCGCCCGGTCCCACACCTCGTCCGGTGTCGTCAGCCAGTCGAACCCGCGCAGGCCCTCGCGGATCCGGTCGGCGTCACTCTTGGACCGGGCGCTGTGCATGATCTCCAGCTCGACGGCGCCGCAGAGCGCCAGCCGTCCTTCGGCGAACAAGCGGTCGATCACGACCCGCACCACGGGCTTGGGGTAACGGGCGAATGCCGACTTGTCGATCAGGAACCGCTCACTCACCGGTGCCCACCGGTCCGGTCAGGTCGGGCAGCCCGCCCTCGGCGAGCCAGTCGAGGAACTCCCTGCCCTTGCGGCGCTTGACGGCGTCCTCAAGGGCGGCGTTGACGGTCGCGACCTTGGTCGTCGTCCCGAAGATCTCGGCGGCCTCCGCCAGGAGGGCGTCATTGACGTCTATCACGGTACGAGCCACGGTGGACCTCCCGGGGGTACAGGCCTGCGATATCAAATCCGAGTCTATTCGATATCACAGGCCCATGGGGCCGGTCAGGTGACGTTCAGCCGTGCCGCCAGGCGGAGGAGGCCGGGGGCGAGGCGGCTGAGGAGGCGGGCGGCCTTGGCCTCGGGGGTGACGGGGACGACGGGGCGGCCGGTGCGGACGGCGGTGAGGATGGCGGTGGCGACCTTCTCCGGCGGGAAGCCCCGGCGGGCGTAGAGGCGGGCGGCGCGGGCCTGCTTGGCGGCCTGTTCGTCGGCCGTGGTGGCGGAGAAGGTGGAGGTGCGGGTGATGTTGGTGTTGACGAGGCCCGGGCAGATGGTGGAGACGCCGATGCCGTGGCCGGCGAGTTCGGCGCGCAGGCAGTCGGAGAGCATGAAGACCGCGGCCTTGCTGGTGGCGTAGGCGGTGAGGGCCTTCGAGGGCAGGTACGCGGCGGCGGAGGACAGGTTGACGATGTGGCCGCCCTCGCCCCGGTCGGCCATCAGGGTGCCGAAGGCGCGACAGCCGTGGATGACGCCCCAGAGGTTGACGTCCAGGACCCGCTGCCACTCCTTCTCGGTGGTCTCCAGGAAGGTGCCGGAGTGGCCGATGCCGGCGTTGTTGACGAGCACGTCGGGCACGCCGTGCTCGGCGGCGACCTGTTCGGCGAAGGCGTCGACGGCGGCGCCGTCGCTGACGTCGACCCGGTAGGCGTGGGCCGGCGGGCCGATCAGGGCGGCGAGTTCGGCGGTGCGGCGGGCCGCGTCGAGGTCGAGGTCGCAGACCACCACCCGGGCGCCCTCCGCGGCGAAGGCGAGCGCGGTGGCCCGGCCGATGCCGCTGCCGCCGCCGGTGACGACGACGAGCCGGCCGTCGTCGGGGGTGCCGGCCGGAGCGGCGTCCGCCCCGGCCGCGGTGCGGGCGACGTGCTCACGGACCAGTCCGGCCACGGTGGTTCCCTTCTCCAGCAGTGCGGACCAGTGGGTGGCGCGCAGGGTTCGGCGGGTCAGCCTGGGCACCCAGCGCTCCAGGCCCTCGGACAGGTAGGTGCCGACGTAGTGGTCCTCGGTGAGGGTGATCAGCTGGACCGGCACCTCGGTGGGGCGCTCGCGCGGGTGGCGCAGGGCGGGCCGCATGTTGGCGCGGTAGAGCTCGATGCCGCGCACCGCGTCGCGCCGCAGGGTGGGCTGCGGGTGGTCGGCGCGCGGGGTGACGCCCTCCAGGTCGCGCAGCACCCGGGGCCAGGCGCGGGCCAGGCCGAGCCGCCAGACGCCGGGCGCGAGGAAGGGCAGGTGGAAGGCGGTGATGTACCAGGAGTGGGCGCCCTGGGAGAGGAGTTGCCGCAGGTGGCGCGGGGTGGGGCGGCGGAGGCGCTCGCGCAGCCAGAAGCCCATGTGGTCGAGGCAGGGCCCGGACATCGTGGTGTAGGAGGCGAGGCGGCGTTCGGCGCCGGGGGCGGTGACGGCCTCCCAGGACTGCAGCGAGCCCCAGTCGTGGGCGACGACGTGCACCGGGCGGTCCGGGCTGACGGCGTCGGCGACGGCGAACAGGTCGGCGGCGAGCTGCTCCAGGCGGTAGCCGGTGCGGTCGGCGGGGACGCCGGAGGCGCCGGCGCCGCGCACGTCGTAGCGGACCACGTGGTGGTCGCGGGCGAGGTCGGCGGCGACGTCGTCCCAGACCGCGTGGGTGTCGGGGTAGCCGTGGACCAGCAGCACGGTGGGTGCGGCCGGGTCGCCCTGTTCGTAGACCGCGAGCGGGAGGCCGCCGGACCGGACGGTGCGGGCGTGGGTGGCGCGGGTGCTCATCGGGCGACTCCCTCGGGGGCGGTGGTGGTGGCGACGGCGGTGTCGGCCCCGGCCCAGCGGCGGACGTGCGGGAGGTCGTCGTCGAGCCAGTAGGCGTCGTCCTCGGTCACCACCAGCAGTTCCTCGAACTTGATGCCGACCTCCCGGAAGCCGATGTGCGGCTCCACCGCCCACAGGCCGGGGGTGGGCGCGTGCCGGGAGGAGCGGCCGTCCGCCCAGAGCGGGGAACGGCCGTGCAGGCGCTCGCTGATGAGTTCGCGGCCGAGCGTCTGGAGGGTCCGCACGCCGAAGCCGAGGACGTTCACCCCGGCCGGGCCGCGGGCCGTCGTCCGGGTGACCTGGTGGCCGATCACCCGGCCGGGGTAGACGCGGTGGCGGTTGTCGTAGCCGTGCGCCTCGATCTGGGCGTCCACGGCCGCGTACACCTCGGCGAGCGGCTTGCGGGCGCGGACCTCGGCGAGGATCAGCTCGCGGTAGACCTGGAGGTCGGCGGCGAGGCGGTCCCAGACGCGGTTCTCGCCGACCTTGCCGCCGTAGCCGATGTCGGCGGTGTAGCCGTCCACGACGGGGGCGCAGTCCAGCACGTACGGCATGCCCTCCTGGAGGCGGCGGTTGCCGGCGAAGAACTGCAGCGGGGTGTGGAAGTGACGGAACGCCGTCCGGTCCCCGAACCAGGCGAACGGGACGTGGAAGAAGTCCTGCACACCGGCGGCGACCAGGTTGCGGCGCAGTCGGGCGGTGGCCTGGCGCTCGGTGACGCCGGGTTCGATCCAGGCGGCGACCTGCTCGGCGCAGTCGTAGGCGAGCTGCTGGGTCTCCCGGAAGCGGGCGAGGTCGCGCTCGGTGTACGGGAAGGCGGGGGTGCGCGGCACGGCGGGGGCTCCTTCTTGCGCTGGTGGCTAGACGTCGAGCACGAGGGTCTCGCCCGCGGCGGCGCGGGAGACGCAGGGCAGCAGGGCGCCGTCGGCGCGGCGTTCGGAGGTGAGGCGGCGGTCGCGGTGGTCGGGGGTGCCGGCCAGCAGCCGGACCTCGCAGGTGCCGCAGAAGCCCTGCTTGCAGGAGTACGGGAGGTCGGGGCGGGCCTCGCGGAGCACGTCCAGGGCGGAGCGGTCGGCGGGGACGGGCAGTTCGGGGCCGTCGGCGCCGAGGCGGACCGCGAACGGCTCGCCGTCGGTGACCGGGGCCGCGCCGAACCGCTCGAAGTGCAGGGAGGCGGCGGGCGAGGCGTCCAGGGCCCGCTGGACTGCGGTGAGCATCGGAGCCGGGCCGCAGCAGTAGACGGCGGCCCCGCGCGGGGCGTGCGCGAGGAGTTCGGCGCCGGTGGGCGGGCCGCCGTGCTCGTCGTCGGTGCGCGGGTGGACCCGGGCCGGGTCGAGTGCGCGCAGCTCGTCGGCGAACGGGAGGGTGTCGGCGCTGCGGCCGGTGTGGACGAGGTGCCAGTCCAGTCCGGTGCGCCGGGCCTCCCGGACCATCGGGAGCAGGGGGGTGATCCCGATGCCTCCGGCCAGGAACAGCACGGCCGGTTCGGCGCAGAAGGCGAAGCCGTTGCGCGGGCGGCGGGCGGCGAGCCGGGTGCCGGGGTGGAGGGTGTCGTGGACCTCCGCGGAGCCTCCGCCGCCGTCGGGCAGCCGGCGGACGGCGATGCGGTAGCCGGACCGCTCGGCCGGGTCCACCGGGTCGCCGCAGAGCGAGTAGTGGCGCTCGCGGCCGGAGGGGAGGGTGAGGCGCAGGTGGGCGCCGGGCTGCCAGCCGGGGAGCGGGCCGCCGGAGGGGTCGGCGAGGGTGAGCTCCACGACGTCGGCGGCGACCTGGCGGCGGGCGGTGACGACCAGTTGCAGCGCCTCGGTGGGGCGGCTGTACGGACGGCGCGGGTTGCGCCGCAGCAGCGGGCTGCCGAGGGCGGGGGTGTAGCGGTCGCCGAAGGCGGTGAGGAAGCGGAAGAAGGTGTCGGCGCGCGGGCGGCCGTAGAGGTCGGGGGGCGGGGTGCTCAGGTCCATCCGGCGGGGTCCTCGGTTCCGGTGGCGGCTGACGGCGGGGCTCCGGCAGCCGGCAGCTGGCAGGTTCGGGCGGGGCGGGCGGCGAAAGGGCAGGCAGCGAAAGGGCGGGCGGCGAAGGGCCGGGCGGCGGCCCGGGAGGTCACCGCCCGGCGGCGGCGCGGGCGGCCGGGGAGGTCGCGAGGTAGCCGAGGGCCTGGCTGGAGGAGCCCTCCTGGGTGGGGTGGTAGCCGGGCCGCAGGTAGCGCAGGCCGGAGCGGATCGACCGGACCGGGTCGGGCAGCAGGCCCCGCTTGGCGATCCGGCCGGTCTCGCGCCAGGTGGGCCTGAGCCGCCCGTCCAGGGTCGGGTCGGCCGCCAGCAGGAAGCGGGCGCCGCGCACCCAGAGGTGGACCAGCAGCGGGCCGGAGACGAGCATGCCGCGGATCCGGCGGGCGTAGCCGGGGTCGAGGTGGACCATCAGGTCGAAGGCGACGCTGCGGTGCTCGACCTCCTCCGCGCCGTGCCAGCGCAGCAGGTCGAGCATCGTCGGGTCGGCCTGGGCGCGGTCCAGGCCCGGGGAGTTGAGCGCCCAGTTGCCGAGGAAGGCGGTGAAGTGCTCGATCGCGGCGACGAAGGCGACCCGTTCGACGATGTTCTCGCGCTGCCGGGCCGGGCTCAGGCCGGGCTTGTCGCCGAGGACGCGCTGGAACAGCCAGGAGACCTGTCGGACGTAGGGGCGCGGGTCGAGGCCCTGGCCGAGCAGGTGGTCCAGGACCTCCTGGTGCGCCTCGGCGTGGATGGCCTCCTGGCCGATGAACCCGAGCACCTCCTCGCGGAGCTGCTCGTCGCGGATCAGCGGGAGGGCGTCCTTGAACACCTTGACGAACCAGCGCTCGCCCTCGGGGAGCAGCAGGTGCAGCACATTGATGACGTGGGTGGCCATCGGCTCGTCGGGGATCCAGTGCAGCGGCAGCGCGGCCCAGTCGAAGCGGACGTCGCGGGGCTCCAGGACGAGGCTCTCGTGCACTCGGGCGGCGGGCGCGGCGAGGGCGGGGACGGGGGTGGGGCTGGGCATGGGAGGGCCCTCCTGACCTGCGGGTGGCGGCTCGACCCGGCAAAACGTACTCGCGGGTAGCCCGTGCCACAAGGGTTTCGGCATGCCTTATCGACATCGAGTCTAATAAGTGATGTGCACCGCGCCGACCACCGGGAAACCCGGAAACGCGAAGACCCCGCCGAAGCGGGGTCCCGTGGGCGTGCGGCGGGTCAGACCGCCATCGCCAGCATCAGCGGCGCGGCGCGGGCGGCCAGCAGTTCGGCGGCCGCCTTCAGCCGGTGCGCGTCGCCGACCGGCATCGAGGTGGCCAGGCAGCCGACCGTGCTGCCGGCCGTCACCGGGACGGCCGCGCAGACCGTGCCGACGGCGTACTCCTGGATGTCCAGCACCGGCACGGTGGCGGGCTGCCGCTCCAGCCGGTGCATCAGCTGGTCGGCGTCGGTGACCGTCCTGGAGGTCAGCCGGGCCACCGGGTGGCGGGACAGGTGGTCCCGGCGGCCGTCGTGGTCGAGCTGGCCGAGCAGGCACTTGCCGATCGCGCTGGCGTGCGCGGTGGCCCGGAAGTCCACCCACTCCTGCACCGCCGGCGCCAGCTCGGAGGCCGAGACCGCCACCACCGACAACTCCCCGTCGTGGTAGCGGCTGAAGTACACCGCCGCGCCCAACTCCTCGCGCAGTTCGTCGAGTTTGCGGTCCATCCGGGCGCGCACCAGCTGCTCGCGGTTGTACTGGCCGAGCAGCGCGAAGGTGCCGCCGAGCACCCAGCCGCCGTCCTGGCAGTCCAGGTAGCCCTCGACCTCCAGGATCTCGGCGAGCCGACGGACCGTCGGGAGGCCCAGCGAGGTCTCCCGGGCGAGGGTCACCAGGGTGGCACCACCGGGGTGCCGGTCGACCGCCTCCAGCAGTCTGAGGGCGTGTCGCAGCGAGGTGTACGGACCGGGCGTTCCCTGCTCCGGTACGGCGTGACGGCCCGGGGCTGGTGTCGACATGTCGTCCCCTTCCGATGTCCACCCGCCAGGTGACCCGCGGGTAGGTCCACCCTATCCACCGCCCGCCTCCGCCAACTCCCCCTCGTGGAATATTCGGGTGGACACGGTGAATCGCTTGACTGGCATATGCCCCACCGAACACCCGCTCACTCCCGAGCGGACCCCGGACCCCGGACCCCGGACCACGAACCACGGAGCCCGGTCGTCCGACCGGGAGACGCGGCCGGGCCGCTCCCCCGCTGCCAACGGGGGAACGGCCCGGTCGGGAGGGGCGGCCGGCGTGCGGGGCCGGCCGCCCGGGAACGGGGGGGTGGGGACTCGGGGTCAGGACTCGTCGACGGCCCGCAGCTTCGCCACCGCGGCCTCCAGCCGGGCGCCGTACTCCTCGTCGGCCGCGTGGAAGTGGGCGAGGTTCTTCTCCACGATGTCGTCCCGGGTGACCTGGGCCAGCGCACCGGCCAGGTTGGCGATCAGGCGGCCCCGCTCGCCCTCCGACATCAGCCGGTAGAGCTCCCCGGCCTGGAAGAAGTCGTCGTCCTTGGTGTGGGCCGGGGTGGTGTAGGTGCCGGTCCAGCCGGTCAGCTCGGTCGGGGCGGCGAGCGCCGCGTCGGTCTGCGCCGGGCCGTCGTAGGAGTTGGGCTCGTAGTTCCGGCCCCGGCCGGCCGGGTTGAGCGCGCCGAGGCCGTCACGGCCGTAGTTGGCCGCCTCGGTGGCGCGGGGCGCGTTGACCGGCAGCTGGGTGTGGTTGACGCCGAGGCGGTAGCGCTGGGCGTCCGCGTAGGCGAACAGCCGGCCCTGGAGCATCTTGTCCGGGGACGGGCCGATGCCGGGCACGAAGTTGTTCGGGGAGAACGCGGACTGCTCGACCTCGGCGAAGACGTTCTCCGGGTTGCGGTTGAGCACCAGACGGCCGACCTTGACCAAGGGGTAGTCCGCGTGCGGCCACACCTTGGTGAGGTCGAACGGGTTGAAGCGGTAGTCCGCCGCCTCGGCGACCGGCATCAGCTGCACATAGAGCGTCCAGGTCGGGAACACCCCGCGCTCGATGGCCTGGTGGAGGTCGCGCTGGTGGCTGTCGGCGTCGCCGCCGACAGCCTCGGCTGCCTGCCCGGCGTCCAGCGAGCGGATGCCCTGGTTGGTCTTGAAGTGGTACTTCACCCAGAACGCCTCGCCCTGCTCGTTGACCCACTGGTAGGTGTGCGAGCCGTAGCCGTTCATGTGCCGGTACGAGGCGGGAATGCCCCGGTCGCCGAACAGCCAGGTGATCTGGTGCGTCGAGGCGGGCGAGTGCGCCCAGAAGTCCCAGACGTTGTCGGCCTCCTGGACGCCGGTGAACGGGTCGCGCTTCTGCGAGTGGATGAAGTCCGGGAACTTCAGCGGGTCCTTGATGAAGAAGACCGGGGTGTTGTTGCCGACGAGGTCGTAGTTCCCCTCCTCGGTGTAGAACTTGACCGCGAAGCCGCGCGGGTCGCGGACGGCGTCGTTGGAGCCCAGGTTGCCCGCGACGGTGGAGAAGCGCAGGAACAGCTCGGTGCGCTTGCCGACCTCGCCGAGGAACGCGGCGCGGGTGTACTGCGACACCTCGTCGGTGACCTCGAAGTAGCCGTACGCGCCGGAGCCCCGGGCGTGCACGACGCGCTCCGGAATGCGCTCGCGGTTGAACCGGGCGAGCTTCTCCAGCAGGTGCTGGTCCTGGATCAGCAGCGGGCCGTACGCGCCGGCCGAGGCCGAGTTCTGGTTGTCGGCGACCGGGGCGCCGGACTCCGTGGTCAGGATCTTGGGCATGACGGGTCCTTCGGTGTCGATAAGGGTCTTGCGTGGAGAGGGATGTGACGTGGCGCCACCGGGCGTGACGCGGCATCGGGTCCGGCGCGGCGCCGCCGGACCGGATGCCCGGATGCTCGAATGCCCGGATACTCGAATGCCCGGATACTCGAATGCCCGGATACTCGAATGCTCAGATGCCGAGCAGTCGCCAGGCGGCCGAGCGGCGGCGGGAGGAGTGCTCGCCGTCGGGGCCGTCGGAGTGGCTGAGCCCGGCGACGGCGGCCCGGGCCGCGACCGGCCCGCCGAGCGGACGGGCGGCGGTGAGCTCGGCGGCCTCGGCGGCGGTCAGGCCGGCCTCGGTGAGCGCGGCCGCGGCCTCGGCGGCCGGCACGGCGTCGAACCAGCGCAGCGCGAGGGCGGCCCGGCCGGCCTCGGTGAGGCGGCCGGTGATCCGGAGGCGGGCGAGGCCGCCGTCCGGGTGGACGTCGATCCGCACATGGGTCACCGGGCGGCCCGGGGCGAGCCGCAGCCGGTGCCGGGTGTCGGGCTGGAGGCGGGTGCGCGGCAGCAGCGGGAACCAGCCGTCCGCGTCGGTCGCCGGGTCCCCGCCGGCGGAGGCGTCGTAGCCGACCAGGTCGGCCCAGCCGGGGGCATTGGCGACGAAGTGGGTGGTGTCCACCTCGACGGCCAGGGCCTCACCGCCCCCGGCCAGGGCGATCCGCACCCAGTCGTTGGCCTTGTCGCGCCGACGCCGGGTCTCCCAGCCCTCGCCCATGACGGAGGCGCGGCCGGGAGCGTTCAGGTTGTGCGGGGAGGAGTAGAAGCGGTCGGAGGCGGCCTCGGCGACACCGCCGTGCTCCTGGGCCGCCAGGTCGAAGGTGAGGCCGTCCAGTTCGCGCGGGTCGGGCAGGACCTCGCCGTGGACGCGGAGCCGGGCCACCCCGCCGTCGGGGAAGATGTTGAGCCGGACGTGGGTGAACCGGGCCCCGGAGTCGACCGGGAACTCGTGGGCGGTGTCGCCCCGCAGCGGGGTGCGCGGCAGGACCTCCACCCACTCGGCCCCGGCGAGCTCGGCCGGCGAGGGGTGGCCGGGTATCGAGGCGGCCTCGACGGAGGCGCTCTCCGGGTAGTTGCCGGTGAAGTGCGCGGTGTCGACGACCAGTCCGCGGACCACCCCGGCGGCGCCGAGCCGGACCACGGCCCAGTCGTGGTCCTCGTCGGTGGGGTGCGGCTGCCCGGCGCTCGCGCCCCGGCGGCGGCGGGACTCCCAGCCGTCCATGATCTGGCCCTTGTGGCCGAAGGTGTGCGGGCGGAACTCGGCGGGCGCGGCGACCAGCAGGTTCTCGGCGTCCGCGAAGGTGTCCTCGTTGGTGGCGACGACGCCGGCGCCGAGGGCGCGGGAGGCGAGGTTCACCAGCTCGGTGAACGGCGCCCGGGCGGGGGCGGCGGCCGGGGCAGAGACCGGTGCGGCACCGGTGGCGGGAGCACTCTGGGCGGGGACCGTGGTCACTGGATCTCCTCGGACGGGCTGCTGGGGCGGGTGAGCTGGACGCCGAACGGTGCGCCGCCCGGGTCGACGACCCGGCCGCGCAGCCAGGTCGTGCGCACGGCGCCGGTGAGCGTCCGGCCCGCGTACGGGGTGACGGGGTTGCGGTGGTGCAACTCGGCGGCGTGGACGGCGAAGTCGGCATCGGGGTCGAAGGCCACCAGGTCGGCGTCGTGGCCGACCGCGATGGCGCCCTTGCGCCCGTCGAGGCCGACCAGCCGGGCCGGTCCTGCCGACATCCAGCCGACCACCTCGGCCAGGGTGCGGCCGCGCCGCCGGGCCTCGGTCCAGACCGCCGGCAGGCCGAGCTGGAGGGAGGCTATGCCGCCCCAGGCGGCCGCGAAGTCGCCACTGCCGCCGTGCTCGGGCAGCAGCTTGAGGTCCGGGGTGGAGGGCGAGTGGTCGGACACGACGGCGATGAACTCCCCTGCCGCCAGGGCCTCCCAGAGCGCGTCGCGGTTGGCCTCGTCGCGGATCGGGGGGCAGCACTTGAAGGCGGTGCCGCCGTCCGGTACTCGCTCGGCGGCGAGGGTCAGGTAGTGCGGGCAGGTCTCGGCCGTGACCCGGACGCCGTCCGCCCTGGCCCGGCGCAGCAGCGGCAGGACGGCCGCCGAGGACACGTGCAGGACGTGCACCCGGGCGCCGGTGCGGCGGGCCGCGTCCAGCAGCCGGGCGACGGCGGCGGTCTCCGCGCCGGCGGGGCGGGAGGCGAGGAAGTCCCGGTAGTGGACGCCGGGTTGCTGCGGCGCCGCGGCCAGCACGGCCGGGTCCTCGGCGTGGATGATGGCGAGTGCCCCGAGCCGGGCCTGCTCGGCCAGCGCGGCTTCCAGGCCGGCCGCTTCGAGGTGCGGGAACTCGTCGACGCCGCTGGGCGCGAGGAAGGACTTGAAGCCGAACACGCCTGCCCGGTGCAGGGGTTCGAGGTCGGCGAGGTTGTCGGGGACGGCGCCGCCCCAGAAGCCGAGGTCGACCCAGGCCTGGCCCTCGGCGGTCTTCCGCTTGGCTTCGAGCCCGGCGAGGGTGGTGGTGGGGGGCACCGAGTTGAGCGGCATGTCGACGATCGTGGTGACGCCGCCGGCGGCGGCGGCCCGGGTGGCGGTGGCGAAGCCCTCCCACTCGGTGCGGCCGGGCTCGTTGACGTGCACGTGGGTGTCGACCAGGCCGGGGAGCAGGGCGGTGCCGCCGAGGTCGGTCACCCGGTGGCCGTCGGCCGGGAGGGTGCCGTGGGCGGCGATCCGCTCGATCTTCCCGTCCCGGACCAGCACGTCCGCGGGGCGCTCGCCGTCGGGCAGGACCACCCGGCGGGAGCGGATCACCTCGGTCTCGCTGATGGGCATGAGGGACCTCCGAAGCCTGATGAGGGGATGGCTGGTACGAGTGGGTGCGCCGAAGGATGGCCCGGAGCCTAGGCCCGCCTTCAACAAAACGTCAATGGAGGAAACTACGAGGAGCGCGGTGGACGGGCGCCGGAGCGATTGGGCCGGGAAGGCCGGGACCGGGTGGACCGGGAAGGCCGGGACCGGGTGGACCGGGAAGGCCGGGACCGGGTGGGCCGGGAAGGCCGGGACCGGGTGGGCCGGGAAGGCCGGGACCGGGTGGGTTCAGCGGCGCAGGAGCTCGGCGGCGAGCCGCTCCCCCGCGACCTCGGCCAGCTCTCCGGCCCTGGTCATGCCCTCGCCCGGGGTCTCGCCCAACTCGCTGAGCGCGTAGGCCGCGACGAAGCCGGCGGACCGCCACTCCCGCTCGGACAGCTCCACCCGCCCCGCGACGGCGGCCACCCGAACCCCCGCCCGGGCAGCCGCCGCGGCGACGCCGGCGGGGGCCTTGCCGTGGAGCGTCTGTGCGTCCAGGCAGCCCTCGCCGGTGACGACGAGGCGTGCCCCACGCACCGCCCCGTCGAAACCCAGCAGGTCGAGCAGCAGCTCGATGCCGGGTCGCATGGTGGCGCCGAGCAGGGCCAGCGCGGCGAAGCCGACCCCGCCCGCGGCCCCGGCGCCGGGGGTCTCCCGGACGTCCCGGCCGACGGTGGCGGCGACCACCTCGGCGAACCGGGTCAGACCTTCCTCCAGGACCAGCAGGTCCTCGGCGCTCGCGCCCTTCTGCGGGCCGTAGACGGCGGCGGCGCCGCGCGGGCCGAGCAGCGGATTGTCCACGTCACAGGCGACGACCACCTCGACGCCGTCCATGGTGCGGGCCGAGGTGCCGAGGTCGATCCGGGCCAGTCGGCGCAGCGAGGCTCCGCCGGGCGGGAGTTCGACGCCCTCGGCGTCGAGCAGTGAGACCCCGAGCGCCTGGAGCATGCCCGCCCCGCCGTCGGTGCCGGCGCTGCCGCCGAGGCCGAGGACGATCCGCCGGGCCCCCTGGGCGACGGCCCTGGCGATCAGCTGGCCGACGCCGTAGGAGCCGGCCGCGAGCGGGGCGGTCCGCCCGCCGGGGAGCCGGGCCAGGCCGGAGGCCTGCGCCAGCTCGACCACGGCGGTGGTGCCCCGGACGGCGAGCGCGGCGTCCACCGGCAGGCCGGTGGGGCCGGCCACCTTGGCGGCGACCCTGGTGAAGCCGGCCGCGAGGGCGGCGGCCAGGGTGCCTTCGCCGCCGTCGGCGACGGGCAGTTCGCGCACCTCGGTGCCGGGCGCGGCACGGCGGATGCCGGCGGCGATCCGGGCGGCGGCCTCGGCACCTTCGAGGGTGCCCTTGAACTTGTCGGGCGCTACGACCACATGGCCCTGGTGGGGGGTGGCGGGCATGGCGTGGGCCTCACTTCCGGGCTGGTCTGGCAATGGTTCGTCAAGCATGGGCCCGGGCGGCCCGGGAGCGGCTCCCTCCCCGCCGTTCCCCTCGCCCGCTTCCGACGTACGAGGGGCTCCCCTCGGTGAGGGAGGGAGCCGGTGCGACGCGCCGGGTGCACGACCGAAGTGCCCCGTGAGGGTGGGCGCGTCGCAGCCTGGTCGATCGACGGGCGGGCGGATGAGCCCCGGCCCGCCCGTCGATCGGGTCTGGAGTCGGCCGGCGGCCGACGAACGCCGTCGGCCGTCGGCCGCCGGTCGGCCTCCCGGTGGCGCGGGCACGACCGGACAGGTACACGCCACCGGGAGGAGCTGTGGGGGGTGCGGGGCCGCTTCGCCCCGCCACCCGTGGGGCTACTTCACCTCGCGGCCGGAGAGCCGCTCGACGCCGCGCAGCAGCGCCGAGTGGTCGAGGGAGCCGTCGCCGTTGGCCCGGGCCGAGGCGACCAGCTGGGCGACGACCGCGCCGACCGGCAGCGCCGCACCGACGGCCCGGGCGGCGTCGGTGACGATGCCCATGTCCTTGTGGTGCAGGTCGATCCGGAAGCCGGGGGCGAACTCGCGGTCCAGCATGTTGGCCTTCTTGCGGTTCAGCACCGTCGAGCCGGCCAGGCCGCCGCCGAGCACGTCCAGCGCGGCGGCGAGGTCCACACCCGCGTTCTCCAGGAAGACCACGGCCTCGGCCAGCACCTGGATGTTGACCGCGACGATCAGCTGGTTGGCGGCCTTGACGGTCTGACCGGCACCGGCCGGGCCGACGTGGACCACGGTGGTGCCGAGCGCGGCGAACAGCGGCTCGGCCTCGGCGAAGTCCTCGGCGGCGCCACCGACCATGATCGACAGCACGGCCTCCACGGCACCCGCCTCACCGCCGGAGACCGGGGCGTCCAGGGCCCGGACGCCCTTCTCCTTCGCGGCGGCCTCGACCTTGATCGAGGTCTGCGGGGTGATGCTCGACATGTCGATGAGGAGGGTGCCCGGGCGGGCGTGCTCCAGGACGCCGCCCTCGCCCAGCACGGCCTGCTCGACGTGCGGGTCCGCCGGGACCATGGTGATCACGACCTCGGCGTCCTTCACCGCGTCGGCGATGCTGGCGGCGCCGTGGCCGCCGGCCGCGACCAGGGCGTCGATCTGCGGCTGGGTGAGGTTGTAGCCGGTGACGTGGTGGCCGGCCCGGACCAGGTTGGCCGCCATCGGGCTGCCCATGATGCCGAGGCCGATGAAGGCGATCTTGCGGCTCATCGCGTCGTTCCTTCTGTTGCGTGCGTGCGGGGTGCGTACGGGTGCGTGGGGAGAAGCGGGGGGAGGGCGAGGATCAGAGCGCGGCCGCGCGGTGCTCCCGCGCGAGCCAGTCGAAGCTGTCGGCGCTGACGCCGGTGGACGGCCGGTACTCCAGGCCGATCCGGCCGGTGTAGCCGGCGGCGGTGAGGCGGGCGAACAGGTCCTCGAAGTCGAGCACGCCGGTGCCCGGCTCGTTGCGGGCGGGGGTGTCGGCGATCTGCACATGGCCGATCCGGTCGGCGTAGGTGTCGATGACCGCGGCGAGGTCCTCGCCGTTGCGGGCCAGGTGGTAGAGGTCGCAGAGGAACTTGGCGTTGCCCAGGCCGGTGGCGGCGTTGACCTTGTCCACCACCTCGACCGCGGCGGCCGCGGAGACCAGCGGGTAGCCCGGGGACTCCGGCCGGTTCAGCGCCTCGACCAGCAGGATCGCGCCGACGCCGTGGGCGGCCCGGGCGGCGAGCACGAGGTTCTCCAGCGCGAGCGCGTCCTGCTCGGCCGGGTCGACGCCCTCGACGCGGTTGCCGTAGAGGGCGTTCAGCGCCGGGGTGCCGAGCGAGGCGGCGAGCGCGGCGGCGACCGGCACATTGGCCCGGAAGCGGTCGCGCTCCGAGGGCAGCGAGACGGTGCCCCGGGCGCCCGTGCTCAGGTCGTCGAGGAAGTTGAGACCGGTGAGGCGGACGCCGGCGTCGGTGAAGGCCTTGCGCAGCGCGTCGAGTTCGGCCTCGGACGGGTCGTGCTCCGTGCCGAACGGCCACCACAGCTCGGCGGCGGTGAAGCCGGCGGCGGCGGCCGCGGCCGGGCGCTCCAGCAGCGGGAGCTCGCCGAACAGGATCGACAGGTTGACCGTGAAGCTGTGCCGGGCGGCGGCGCTCGGTTCGGCGGCCATGTCCATCACCTCGTACTCTCTCTTCCGACATCCGCAACTTCCACGATCCGGAAGAGGGATTCTGTCTGGTGGAAGCATGTCCGGGCCGTCGAGCGACTGTCAAGGCATCTGCAACAAATTGTTGAAGCGCTGCGCCGCAGGCCGGGCCCCGACGACCGGCTCACCGCCGCACGACCGCTCGCTAGAGTGAGCGGGTGCGATTGATGGTGGAGTTCACGACAGAACCGTTCGAACTGGACACGTTCCCGCCGCACGCCGTGGCGGCCCGCAAGGTGGTCGACGAGGCGGGTCTCGACGTCGCGGTGGGCCCGTTCGGCACCGGCGCCGAGGGTGAGGCGGACCGGATCCTGGCCGCCGTGTCCAAGCTGCTCCGGGAGAGCCTGGACGCCGGCGCGACCCGGATCTCGGTCCAGGTCAGCGTCCTCGCCGAGGCCGAGGCCGAGGCCGAGGCCGAGAGCGCAGCCGGGGAGGGCGGTACGCCGTGACCGAGCAGACCGAACACCCGCTCGCCGCGGCGATCAAGCCGCTGCTCGACGCGGTCGGCGCGACGCCCGTCCCGCTGGACGAGGCGAAGGCCGAGGACGTCGTCCTGGAGTGGGAGGGCGAGCGGGCGCTGGCCGTCCGGCTGCCGCACCTCAGCAGTGCGCTGGACCGCCTGCTGGCCGAGATGACCCGCCAGTTCGACGGCCGCCCGCTGACCGAGCTGGACCGCTGGGAGAAGCAGCGCGTGGTCGCGCTGCTGGAGGAGCGCGGCGCCTTCACCGTCCGCCACGGCGTCGAGACCGTCGCCACGGCGCTCGGCGTCAGCCGCTTCACCGTGTACAACTACCTCAACCGCCAGGACGGCGCGAAGCCGAACTGACCCCTCCCGCAGGAGCGCGCCCCGCCGGCCCGGCCAGTCTTGCCCGGGCCCCGGCGGGGCGCACTTGTCTCATCACACACGAAACACCCCGCGACCAGGGCCGTCGCGAAACGTAACCACCAACCGTTCAACAAAGTGTTGACGGCCTGATCCCACGGATCTAGCTTGTGCGGGTGGCACCACTCTCCAGGAGGTCCACCCGTGACCAACCACCCCCACGCCCTTGACGCCCTGGCGGCGACCGACTCCGCCGAGCTGAGGGAGATCCTGCTGGACGTCTGCACCAGCCCCGCCTGGGCCGACGCCGTCGCGGCGGCCCGTCCGTGGAAGGACCGCCGGGCCCTGCTCGAGGCCAACGCCGAGGCGATGGCCGGGCTCTCCGTCTCCGACCTGCACGAAGCGATGGCCGGCCACGCCCGGATCGGCGCGCCCAAGCCGGGCGACGCCACCTCCGAGCGCGAGCAGGCCGGCGTCCACGGCGCCGACGAGGCCCTGCTCGACGAACTGCGCCGGGCCAACGCCGCCTACGAGGCCAAGTTCGGCCATGTGTTCCTGATCTGCGCGACCGGCCGCACCGCGGCCACCGTGCTCGACGCCCTGCGCGAGCGCCGGCCCAACGACCCCGCCACCGAGGCGGAGATCGTCCGGGGCGAACTGCGCAGGATCAACGACATCCGGATCAACCGTCTGCTCGACGACAACTGACGGTCGTTCGGCCTCCTCCGGCGCCGTCTCAGGTATCACTGACGCAGCACCTCCGCGTCCCCCCGCACCACCTCTGCCATCAGTAAGGTCACCTCACCCATGACTGGCATCTCCACCCACGTGCTCGACACCAGCCTCGGCCGCCCGGCCGAGGGCGTCCCGGTCGAGCTCGCACTGCACACCGAGGGTGGCTGGCAGGTGCTCGGCACCTCCGCCACGGACTCCGACGGCCGGGCCAAGGACCTGCCGGCCGTGGAGGCGGGCTCGGTCGTCCGGCTGCTCTTCGACACCGCCGCGTACTTCGCCCGGAAGTCCGAGGAACCGCCGTTCTTCCCCGAGGTCACGATCGTCTTCACGGTCGCGCCCGCGCAGCACCACTACCACGTGCCGTTGCTGCTGAACCCGTTCGGATACTCGGTCTACCGCGGAAGCTAGACCGATCGATTGATATGGGAGCCATGTCATGGCCCACGTGCTCGGTCAGAACCAGTACGGCAAGGCGGAGAACCGGATCGTCCGCGTCTACCGCGACTCGACCCGCCACGAGATCAAGGACCTGAACGTCTCGGTCGCCCTCTCCGGCGAGTTCGACGACGTCCACCTCACCGGGTCGAACGCCAACTGCCTGCCCACCGACACCACCAAGAACACCGTCTTCGCCTTCGCCAAGGAGTACGGGATCGACTCGGCCGAGGCCTTCGGCATCCTGCTGGCCCGGCACTTCGTCGACGACACCGAACGCGGTGTCGTGCACCGGGCCAGGATCCGGATCGAGGAGTACTCCTGGGACCGGATCCGCACCCCCGACAGCAGCGCCCGCTTCATCGGCTCCGAGGAGGTCGGGCACTCCTTCGTCCGCACCGGCCAGGAGGTCCGCACCAGCGAGATCGTCTACGACGGGGACTCCGTCCAGGTGATCTCCGGACTGAAGGACCTGGTCGTGCTGAACTCCACCAACTCGGAGTTCTGGGGCTACATCAAGGACAAGTACACCACCCTCCAGGAGGCGTACGACCGGATCCTCGCGACCCAGGTCACCGCCCGCTGGAAGTACGGCTTCACCGGCCGTGACGACGAGGCCCAGCCCAACTGGAACCGCAGCTACACCCACATCAGGCGGCACCTGCTGGAGGCCTTCGCCGAGACCTACTCCTACTCGCTGCAGCAGACCCTGCACGCGATGGGCACCCGCGTCCTCAACAACCGCGCCGAGGTCGACGAGGTCCGGCTCGAACTCCCCAACAAGCACCACTTCCTGGTCGACCTGGAGCCGTTCGGACTCAAGAACGAGAACGAGGTCTACTACGCCGCCGACCGGATGTACGGCCTGATCGAGGGCACCGTGCACCGCGAGGGCGTCGTACCGGTGATCCCGGTCGTCTGAACCCGACCCGCCGGCCTCCCGCCGGCACCCGGCACCACCATCCGCACCACCTGCTTCTCCACCCCCACCCATCGGAGACCGTGCCCAGCCTCACGGCGGCCGGCCCGGGGAGCTGGAGAACCCGCCCCGAGGGACTCCTGCACCGCCGTCCCCGCCCTCGGGGAACACCTCCAGCGTCACGGGCGCGCCGAGAGCCGAGGCACAAGAGGGGCTCGACATGGCACCCAGCAACACCGGCAGCACCGACGGCGGTTCCACCCCTGCGAGAACACCCGGCCCGGACGGCGCACCGGCGCGCCCCGCCGGCACGCCGTCCGGACCGGAGGTCCACCCCGTGGACCAGCTCCTGCCCCCGGTGAGGCTCCTCACCAGCGGGCTCCAGCACGTGGCCGCGATGTACGCGGGAGTCGTCGCTCCCCCGCTCATCGTCGGCGCCGGCGTGGGCCTGAGCCCCGCCGAACTCGCCCTCCTGATATCGGCCAGCCTGTTCACCGCCGGACTGGCCACCCTGCTCCAGACCATCGGCGTCCGGCGGATCGGCGCCCGGCTCCCGTTCGTCAACGGCGTCTCGTTCGCCGGCGTCGCCCCCATGATCGCCATCGCGAAGGAGCACGGGCCGAAGGACGCCCTCCCGGTGATCTTCGGCGCGGTGATCGTCGCGGGGATCCTGTGCCTCCTCGCGGCACCGTACTTCTGCAAGCTGATCAGGTTCTTCCCCCCGGTCGTCCAGGGCACCGTGATCACCCTCATCGGGGTGTCCCTGCTCCCGGTGGCCGTCAACTGGGCGCGCGGCGGTTCGCCGGACGCCCCCGGTTACGGCTCCACCAAGGCCATCGGGCTGGCCGCGCTCACCCTCGGCGCGGTGGTCCTCGGCAACCGGCTGCTGCGCGGCTTCTGGCAGCAGCTCTCCCTGCTCGTCGGCCTGGCGGTCGGCACCCTGCTCGCCTTCCCGCTCGGGCTGGCCGACTTCGGCGCCGTCCACGAGGCCCGGATCTTCGCCCTGCCCTCGCCCTTCCACTTCGGCGCGCCGATCTTCGACGCCGCCGCGATCGCCTCGCTGTGCATCGTCATGGTGGTCGCCATGACCGAGTCCACCGCCGACATGCTCGCCCTGGGACGGATCGTCGACCGCGAGGCCGACGAGAAGACCCTCGCCGCCGGACTGCGGGCCGACGGTCTCGCCACCGCCGTCAGCCCGGTCTTCAACGGCTTCGCGGCCAGCGCCTTCGCCCAGAACATCGGGCTGGTGGCACTGACCGGGATCCGCAGCCGCTTCGTGGTCGCCACCGGCGGCGGACTGCTCGTCCTGCTCGGACTGTTCCCGGTGCTCGGCGCGGTCGTCTCGCTCGTCCCGCAACCCGTCCTGGGCGGCGCCGGGATCGTGCTCTTCGGCACGGTCGCCGCCAGCGGCATCCGCACCCTCGCGGAGGCCGGCCTGGACTCGGGCGCCAACACCGTCCTGGTGTCGGTCTCGCTCGGCGTCGGCATCGTCCCGATCGCCGCGCCGACCTTCTACGACGCCTTCCCGGAGGCCGCCCGCACCCTGCTCCACTCCGGCATCTCGGCCGGCTGCGTCGCGGCCGTCCTGCTCAACCTGCTGTTCCACCACCTCGGCGCCACCCGCCGGGCCGCCACCGAGGGGTCCTCCGACCCGTCGGTGCCGACGGCGACCCCGTCACCCTCCTGACCCACCGGGCGGGCATGCGCCCCGTGCCCGCCCGGCCCTCCCCCTTGGAGTCACCATGGCAGTCCAGCCCCCGCCCGCCGATCAGCGGATCGTCATCGAGAACGCCGCGATCGCCACCGTCGACGCCCACGACACCGAGTACGCCCGGGGCCATGTGGTCCTCCTCGGCAACCGGATCGAGTCGGTCGGCGACGGCCCCGCCCCGGCCTGGCTGGACAACGTGGTACGCCGGATCAACGCCGAGGGCCACCTCGTCACCCCCGGCCTGGTCAACACCCACCACCACTTCTACCAGTGGATCACCCGCGGCCTCGCCCAGGACGACATCCTCTTCGACTGGTTGGTCGCCCTCTACCCGACCTGGGCCCGGATCGACGACCGGCTCGTGCACGCCGCCGCCCAGGGCTCCGCCGCCGCGCTCCTCAAGTCCGGCTGCACCACCGCCGCCGACCACCACTACGTGTTCCCCAAGGACGGCGGCGACATCCTCGGCGCCGAGATCGAGGCCGTCCAGGAGCTGGGCCTGCGGTTCACCGCGCTGCGCGGCTCGATGGACCGCAGCAAGAAGGACGGTGGCCTGCCCCCGGACCACGCCGTCGAGGAGCTGGACGCGATCCTCGCCGCCTCCGAGCAGGCCGTCGACCGCTACCACGACGCCTCCGCCGACTCGATGCTGCAGATCGCGCTCGCGCCCTGCTCGCCGTTCTCGGTCTCCACCCGGCTGCTGCGCGAGTCCGCCGAACTCGCCCGCCGCAAGGGCGTCCGGCTGCACACCCACGGCTCCGAGACGGCCGAGGAGGAGGCCTTCTGCAAGGAGCTGTTCGGGATGGGCCCGACCGACTACTTCGAGTCGGTCGGCTGGCTCGGCGAGGACGTCTGGATGGCGCACTGCGTCCACATGAACGACTCCGACATCGCCAAGTTCGCCGAGACCGGGACCGGCGTCGCCCACTGCCCGTCCTCCAACGCCCGGCTGGCCGCCGGGATCGCGCGGGTCCCCGACATGCTGGCGGCCGGTGTCCCGGTCGGCCTCGGCGTCGACGGCACCGCCTCCAACGAGTCCGGCGAACTCGGCACCGAGCTGCGCAACGCCCTGCTGATCAACCGGCTGCACGGCACCCCGACCGCGCTCACCGCCCGGCAGGCGCTGCGCCTGGGCACCATGGGCGGCGCCCGGGTGCTCGGCCGGCAGAACGAGATCGGCTCGATCGAGGCCGGCAAGCTCGCCGACCTCGCGCTGTGGAAGGTCGACGGCATCCTGCACTCCTCGATCGCCGACCCGGTCGCCGCGCTCGCCCTCGGCGCGCTGCCGCCGCTGGCCGTGCTCTTCGTCAACGGCAACGCCGTGGTCGAGAAGGGGCAGCTCACCACGGTGAACGAGGACCGGATCGCACAGGCCTGCGCCCGGGCCGCCAAGGAGCTTGCTGCCCGGCCGATCTGACGCTCCGCCCGCTCGATCCGGCTGCTCGATCCGGCTGCCACTCCACCCGAACTCCGGGCCGCCCCAGGGACGGTGCGTCACCCGGACTCCGCCGACCGGAAAGGACCCGGACCCTCCCGGTCCGACCCGCCCGGCCGGCGGAACGCGGCCCCGGACCCACGGCGAGGGTCCGGGGCCGCGGCGTGCCGCCGCACCGGAGCCGGCTCCCACCCCCGTGGGGCGCCCGCACCGGTGCGCGACAGGCCGACTCCCGGGGCTCAGCCGAGGCGGACGGCCGGGCCCGGGGCGGCGGCGCCCGGGGCCTTACCCCGCACGGCCGCCGTCAGTGCCGGTCCGGCGAGCGCGAACACCCCCGCCAGCACCACCCAGCCGACCGCCCCGTGGTCCACCGCCGTCAGCGTGACCACCAGCGGCCCGATCACATGCGCGGCCGCCTGCCCGCTCATGAACACCCCCTGGTACTCGCCGTGCGCCCGCGGGTCCGCCAGGTCCAGGCTGAGCGTCCAGCCGCCCGCCGAGGTCAGCAGTTCGCCCAGGCTGTGCACCAGCGCCCCCACCAGCAGCGCACCGGCCGCCGCCCACGCCGGGCCGTACTGCGCCACCGCGTAGACCAGGCACCCGCCCGCCAGCAGCAGCGCCCCGCGCGCACAGGCCCGCGCCGCCGACGCCACATCGGCGACACCCCGGCTCGCCCGCACCTGGAACGCCACCACCAGCACGCAGTTGACCACATTGACCGCCGCCACCGTCGCCGCCGGCGCCCGGGTGCCGAGCACGATCCACAGCGGCAACCCCACCGTCAGCACGGCGAGTTGCAGCTCCAGCACCGCGTGCAGCGCGGTGACCAGCAGATACCGGCGGTCGCGCAGCGCCGTCCGGGGACCGCGCCGGTCCTCGGCGGCGGCACCCGTGCCGCCCGTGGCACCTGTGGCACTGGCGGCAGCGGCGGCGGTCGCCGACACCGGCAGGCCCGCCAGCAGCACCGTCACGCCCAGGAAGCTCACCGCGTCCAGCACCAGCATGGTGACGTACCCGGTGTAACTGTCGGCCTGCAGCGCGAGCGCCGCACCGCCCGAGCCGACCACCAGGCCCGCGTTCATCACCGAGCGCAGCAGCGCCCGCGCCCGCACCTGCCCCTCGGCGGGCAGCGCCCGGGCGATCAGCGCGCTGCGCACCGCCGCCGCCCCGCGCGCCAGCGTCGTCGCGGCGCAGGCCAGCACCACGAACGCGGCGAAGGAGTGCACAAAGGCGTAGCCGAGCACGGCCGCCGCCTCCAGCGGCCCGACCACCAGCAGCAGCCGCTTGCTCCCGACCCGGTCGGCGAGCCGCCCCATCGGCACCCCGGCGAACACCCCGCACACGCCGGCGACGGTGAGGCCGAGCGCCACCGACGTGGGCGTCAGACCGATGGAGCGGGTGAAGAACAGCACGTTCACCGTGACGAAGAGCCCGTCCCCGACGGAGTTCACCAGCCCCATCAGGACGAGTCTGCGCAGCAGCGGGTCGGCGGGCAGGAGGCGTCGGCCGGAGGCGCGCGGGCGCGCCTCCGTGCGAGGGGAGGAAGTCATGGACCAAGGACAGCGGGGTTCCCGGACGGGCGGAATTCTTTTACCGTTACGGTCAATGTTCGAGTTCCGCCTCGGGGTCGACGACCTCGCCGCCACCTGGTTCACCTACTCCCCCCTGCAGGAGACGGTGCTGGGCCTGCGCGCCCGCCGCTGGACGTGGTACTACCCGGAGCAGCAGCCCTGGATCGCCGGCTGGCAGGACCGCTGGGAGACGCTGGACACCGCGCTGCTGGACGCGCTGATCACGCCGAACGCCTTCGTGCCGGACTTCCTGACGCCCCGCCCGGCGGTGCCCCGGCCGGACTTCCACGACGAGCTGGCCGAGCTGGCCAGGACCCCGCCGGAGGAGGTCAGGACGGACGTGCTGGCCGCCTACTCCGGGGACGGGAGTCCGCTGCCGCCGGTGCTCACCGCGCTGGTCGACGATCCGACGGCGCTGCGGGACCGGGTGGCGGAGGCGCTGTCGGCGTACTGGGCGCGCTGCCTGGCCCCCGCGTGGTGGCCGCGGGCACGGGAGGTGCTGGAGGCGGACCTCGCCTACCGGGGCCGGATGCTCTCGGAGCGCGGTTCGGAGGGGCTGTTCGCGGACCTCGACGGCCGGATCTCCTGGCGGGCCGGGGTGCTGCGGCTGAACGACTCCAATCCGGCGGTCCAGGCGCTGGGCACCTCGGTGGACGTGGCCGGGCGGGGCCTGGTGCTGATCCCGACGCTGGCCGGGCTCGGTGCGCAGACCGACATCACCCAGGACGGCCCGCCGCTGATCGCCTACCCGGCGCGCGGCCGGGCGACCATGGCGGAGGGCCTGGCCGGACGGGCCGGGCCGGGCGGGGCGCCGGCCGCACTGGTCGGACTGGTCGGGGCGGCGCGGGCGCGGCTGCTGGTCCTCCTGACGTCGCCCGCCACCACCACCGATCTCGCCCACCGGCTGGGGGTGACGCCCGGCGCGGTCAGCCGCCACCTGGGGGCGCTGACCGCGGCCGGTCTGCTGGACCGCACCCGGCACGGCCGCCGGGTGCTCTACCGGCGCAGCAGCCTCGGTGACGCGCTGACCTGCCGCGGCGGGTGACGGTCGGTGCGCCGCCGGGCGATGCGCCGCCGTACCGGGTGCAGTCGTACCGGGTGTCGCCGTACCGGGCGCCTTCGTACGGAACGGCGCGCCCGGCCAGTAGCGTGACCCTCAGCCCAGCAGGGGCAGTGCGGGCAGGGTCAGGAAGTCCGCGAACTCCTCGGCCAGCGCGACCTGTTCGAAGAGGTGGGCGGCCTCGCGCCAGCGGCCGGCGGCGTAGACCTCGTCGCCGACCTCGGCCCGCAGCGCGGTCAGTTCCTCGGCGACCAGGCGGCGGACCAGGTCGGCGGTGGCCTTCTCCCCGGTGTCGGCGAGGACGACGTCGTTGTGGATCCACTGCCAGATCTGCGAGCGGGAGATCTCGGCGGTGGCGGCGTCCTCCATCATGTTGAAGATGGCGACCGCACCGAGGCCGCGCAGCCAGGCCTCGATGTAGCGGATGCCGACCTGGACGGCGTTGTGCAGCCCGTGCCGGGTGCAGCTGCCGCCGGCGCCCGCGATGTCGAGCAGCTGGTCGGCGGTGACCGGCTCGGCCGGGCCGGGGTTGTCCTTCTGGTGCGGGCGGGCGCCGAGGACGGCGTCGAAGGAGGCGCGGGCGACCGGGACGAGGTCCGGGTGCGCGACCCAGGAGCCGTCGAAGCCGCTGCCGGCCTCGCGGTCCTTGTCGGCCTTGACCTTCTCCAGCGCGGCCGCGTTGACCTCGGGGTCCCTGCGGCTGGGGATGAACGCGGCCATGCCGCCGATCGCGTGCGCGCCGCGCCGGTGGCAGGTCCGCACCAGCAGCCGGGTGTAGGCGGCCATGAACGGCGAGGCCATGGTGACGGTGTTGCGGTCGGGCAGGATGTAGTGCTCGCCGGCGTCGCGGAAGTTCTTGACGATGGAGAACAGGTAGTCCCAGCGGCCGGCATTGAGACCGGCGGCGTGGTCCCGCAGCTCGTAGAGGATCTCGTCCATCTCGAAGGCGGCGGTGATGGTCTCGATGAGGACGGTGGCGCGGATCGTGCCGTGCGGGATGCCGAGTTCGGCCTGGGCGTGGGTGAACACGTCGTTCCAGAGCCGGGCTTCCAGGTGACTCTCGGTCTTCGGCAGGTAGAAGTACGGCCCGGAGTTCGGGTCGTCCGCGCCGCGGGCGAGCAGCCGGGCGGCGTTGTGGAAGAAGTAGAGGCCGAAGTCGAGGAACGCGCCGGCCACCGGCTCGCCGTCGACCAGCAGATGGTTCTCGTCGAGGTGCCAGCCGCGGGGGCGGACCACGACGGTGGCGAGTTCGGCGGCCGGCCGCAGGGTGTACGCCTTGCCGGCGGAGCTGCTGAAGTCGATCCGGCCCTCGAAGGCGTCGATCAGGTTGATCTGACCGCTCACCACGTTCTCCCAGGTCGGGGAGGTGGCGTCCTCGAAGTCGGCGAGCCAGACCTTCGCGCCGGAGTTGAGCGCGTTGATCACCATCTTGCGGTCGGTGGGGCCGGTGATCTCGACCCGGCGGTCCTGGAGCGCCTTCGGCGCCTCGGCGACCCGCCAGTCGGCGGCGCGGACCTCGGCCGTGCCGGGCAGGAAGTCCAGGGTGCCGGTGCGGGCGATCCCGGCGCGGCGCTCCCGGCGGCGGGCGAGCAACTCGCGGCGCCGGCCCTCGAAGGAGCGGTGCAGGCCGACGACGAAGGCGACCGCCTCCGGAGTGAGCACCTCCTCGGCCCGGTGGACGCGCGGACCCGCGACCGTGACGACCGGAGCGGTGGGGGAAGCTCCGGGTCCCTGATCTGCAGCCATGAGCAGGACACTCCTAAGTGGAGGGCTTGATTCTGTAAGGTGGAGACTAGTTTCCGCGATACAGAATTTCAACGGTTTGTTGAGATGATCGCTGGGACTGTACTCCTCCTCCGACCGCGAAGGGAACGCCGGTGGCCCCGACCTCCGAGAGCAGTGAGAGCAGTGAGAGCAGCGCGAGCAGCGGGAGCACCGCGAGCAGCGAGGGCGGTGCCCCGAAGGCGCCCGCCCCGACGGGGCAGGAGCGCACCAGCGGCGGAGTGCAGTCCGTCGAACGGGCCTTCCAACTGCTGGAGGCGCTCGCCGACTCCGGCGGCGTGGCGACGCTCAGCGAGCTCTCCACCTCCTCCGGACTGCCGATGCCGACCATCCATCGCCTGGTTCGTACCCTCGTGCAGCAGGGCTATGTCCGCCAGGACACCGCACGCCGCTACACCCTCGGCCCGCGGCTGATCCGGCTCGGCGAGACCGCCGGACGACTGCTCGGCAGCTGGGCCCGCCCCTACCTGGCCGAACTCATGGAGGCCACCGGCGAGACCGCCAACCTGGCGGTGCTGGAGGGCGGCGAGGTGGTGTACGTCGGGCAGGTGCAGTCGCGGCGATCGATGCGGATGTTCACCGAGGTCGGCCGCCGGGTGCAGCCGCACTGCACCGGCGTCGGCAAGGCGCTGCTGGCGCAGCTGCCCGACGAGGAGGCGCGCGCCGTGCTCGGCCCCAACCCGCTGCCCGCGCACACCCCGCACACCGTCACCGACCCGCAGGAGCTGATGGCCCAGCTCGCCGAGGCGCGCGAGCGCGGCTATGTGGTCGACGACCAGGAGCAGGAGATCGGCGTGCGCTGCATCGCCCTCGCCGTTCCCGGCGCACCGACCCCGACGGCGCTGTCCGTCTCCGGCCCGGAGGCCCGGATCAGGGCGCTGGAGGAGCAGGCCGGCGCGGCGTCGCTGGTGCCAGTGATGCACGGGATCGCGGCCCGGCTGGGCCAGGTCCTGGCACCCTGACGTTCGGTCGCAGACGCGGCACGCCCGGGCGTTCACCCGTTCGAGCCACCCTTCGAGCCGCCCGAGGGCGGGTTGCCCCGGCCCCGGACACCCGTCGGCCACGCTGGTGCGGACGCGGCCCGCGACGGCGCGGGCGCGCCGGACACGAAGGGCAGGGTGAGCGGCGATGACCCGCAGCGGTTCCGTTCGAAGGCTTCTCGGCAGGTCGTTGGTGACGGGGTGCACGGTGGCGGTGCTGGCCGCCGGACAGGCCGGCGCGGTCTGTCCGCCGGACGACAAGACGCCCGCACCCGGGACGAGCGCCCCGGCACCGGGGGCCGGTGATCCCGGGGCCGCGGATCCGGGCACGACCGCCGACCCGGCCGCGGCGGCGGTGCCCTCGGACTCCGACCTCTACGTCGTCCGGATCGACCCGGAGCCGGCCGCGCCCGGCGGCACCACCACCCTGCACGCCTTCGTCGGCAACCTCGGTCCGGACCGGACCGCCTCGCCGTTCACCGTCGTGGTCACCCTGCCGGCGGGGGTGACGGCCGAGGGGCCGTTCTTCCCGGAGAACTGCTACGAGTTCCAGAACGGCCACCGGGTGCGCTGCACCTTCCCGGCCGGTCTGCCGAAGTTCCGCAGCGCGACGGCCCTGATCCCGCTCCGGCTCTCCCCCGACGTCCCCGTCGGCGAGCTGACGGGCGGCTACGTCGCGGTGCGCGGCGACGACGACCGGAACGACGCGAACAACCGGCAGCCGTTCACGATCGAGGTCGTCGAGACCACAGGTCCGAGGCCGGCCGTCTGACCGTCGGCCCCGGACCTGTGGCCGCTGCTAGCGGTACACCCGGACGTAGTCCGCCGCGAAGGTGATCGGCGTGGTGCCCGAGGGCGCGGGGTGGTAGTTCCCCGCGCTCAGGGACAGGTTGAGGATCGGGTACGCCGCCCAGTCGGCGCCGACACCCTTGCCGTCCGAGAAGACCTTGGTGCCGTTGATGTACCAGTCGACCGAGCTCGCACCGTAGTGGGTGCCGATGGTGACCCAGCCGTCCTTCGCGATCGCCTTGGCGTCGGTGAGGTACAGGTGGCCCGGGTTGATGTGGTTGGTCAGCTCCAGCAGGTTCGGGTTGTCGGTGTGGTACTCGAAGGAGTCGATCTCCCCGTGGGTGCCGCTGGTGCTGTTCCACGTCCAGAGCGCCGGCCAGGCGCCGGTGCCGGCGGGGAGCTTGACCCGGGTCTCGATGTAGTCGCCGGTCTTCACCTTGAAGCCCTCGCTGGAGTACTCGGTGGTGAGCAGCCCGGTGTCCCAGGCCTGCTTGCCGTTCTCCAGCGTGTGCGTGCTCGGCCTGGCGGTGAAGGTGGCGACGCCGCCGGAGACGGCGACGTTGTTCTTGTTCAGCCAGTCGAGCTTGTTGTCGTTCGGGTTGTGGTCGCCGTAGTGGTAGGAGCTGCTCCGGTCGGCGGTCCAGCGGGAGCCGAGGGCGAGGCTGTTGAAGTCGTCGGACCAGGTGAGCTGCTTGCCGGCGACCGGGGCACCCGTGGTGGGGGTGGTGGGCGTCGGCGTGGGGGTCGGCGTCGGGGTGGCGGCGGAGACGACGAGCTGGCGGGAGGGCAGGTTGTGCCAGCCGCCGGCGCTGTCCTGCCAGAAGCCGAACTGGGTGTAGGTGCCGGCCGCCAGAGTGCGGGTACCGGTGGTGATCGACAGGCCGGCGGGGCAGACCTGGACGTTGCTCCTGTTGCCGGGGAAGTCGAGGTTGCGCCCGGCCGCGTCGCGGATGCCGACGCCGACGGTCTTCGCGGTGAAGCAGGACGAGGAGTGCAGCGTGAGCGAGGCGGCCGTCGCCTTGCCCGCGACCATGGTGGCCGGGGCGAGCTTGTCCTGGGTGACGGTCGGCAGAGCGGCGGCCTGGGCGCCGGTCACGGCCGGAAGGCCGAGCAGTCCGGCACCGGTGACGGCGAGCGCCCCGGTCGCGGCGAGGGCGGCGGTGCGGCCCCGGTGGGAGGGACGGGCGTGGCGGGCGGCCGGGCGGCGGGCCTGGAGGCCCGGGTTCCGGGCAGGCCGAGGGGGCTGCGGGGAGGCAGTGGGCATGGCAGTGGTCCTCTGCGACGCCTACGAGGTGAGCTGTCGGGTTCGGGCGCGAGGTTGCCCGGCCGTCCGGAGAGCGGCTTCACCCCTAGCCTCGACACACGCGCACGGTTGGCGCGCGGCCGGGCACTGACCTGGGTCCCCCGCTCCCGTCCGCTGTGGTGCTCGATTGCCGGCCGGCGGGTGGACGGGACTCGGCGTCCCGACGGCGGGGCTCCGCTGTGGCGGAAGCCTCTGCAGGCTAGGCAGGCCGTCCGCGCACGGACAACCTTCCCGGGGCGGTTGTCGCGCAGCTCACACCGCCGCCCCGCGCCCCCGGCGACCGTTCCAGGCGGGCCGTGGTGGCCGTGGTGGCGGGTCCGGCGGGGAAAGTGCGCCACGGAGGCGGGGTGGTCGGATAGGTTGGAGATCCATCCGCGTCCGGAACCGTCCGGGTCGCAGCGAGCACCACGACAGCACGTCCAGAGACGAGGAGACCCGCCCCACCATGACCGCGTCCCTGCCCGCCTTCGCCGGCCGTACCTTCCTGTTCCGGGTCGACAACGGCGCGGCGTTCCGCAACGCGTACTCGGCCGACGGCAAGCGGCTGCGCTGGGAGGGCCTCGGCGAATCGGCGGGCCAGTGGGAGGACGTCTCCCTGCATGTCGCCGAGGTCGGCCCGCAGCTCTACTTCGTCAGCTGGACCGAGGTGAGCGGCATCACCGTGAGCCACGTCATGGACCTGACCCGGATGACGGTCCGCGCGTTCTGGACGTACGAGGGCGAGGGCGGCCGGGTCGGCGAGCTGCACACCGGCACCCTGGAGCAGGTGGCCTGAGCACCCCGAGCGCCCGCCCGCGGGTCCCGGCCGGACACCCGGGCGGTCGGGTCAGGCCGACGGACTGGCGGCCGGGACCGTCAGGCGCTGGGAGATCCACTCCAGTGAGGACGGGAGCAGCTTGCTCCAGGTCTCGAAGTTGTGGCCGCCGGTCTCCAGCATGCTGTAGGAGACCTTCATCGGGCCGTGCGCGGCGGCCACGAACGCCTCGGTCTCGCGCCGGTAGTTGCCGTCGCCCTCCCGGGTGCCGGCCAGCAGCACGGAGATCGCGGGCTGCGGCAGGTTCTTGAGACGCCACATCAGGTCGGCCTCGTTGCGGCGCTGTTCGCTGCCGTTGTAGAGGTCGCCGGTGCTCGGGTCGTCGGCCGCCTGGTAGTAGCCGGAGAGCGAGACGGCGGTCGGGTAGACGTCGGGGTGACGCATCGCCAGCTTGAGCGCGCAGTAGCCGCCGGTGGAGTTGCCCATGAACGCCCAGGCCCGCGGGTCGGCGGAGACCCGGTAGGTGGCCTGGATCGCCGAGGGCACGTCCTTGGCGAAGTAGGCGTCGGTCTGCGGACCGCCCGGGACGTCCTCGCACTCGGTGTCCTGCGGCAGCGCGGGCGAGGGGCGCACCAGCACCAGCACCGTCGGCTGCATCCGCCCCTCCTGAAGCAGCTTCAGCGCCGCGCCCGGGTAGTTGAGGCGGGTGACGAGGTTCTTGGCGATGCCCGGGAAGCCGGTGCTGACGACCAGGACCGGGAACTGCTTCTGCTCGTACTCGGGCTGGAAGTACTGCGGCGGCAGGTAGACGTACCCCTCGGTGGAGAGGCGGGTGGTGGCGCCGTCGATGCGGACCTCGCGGATCTCGCCGGACTTTTCGCGGTCGCGGCCGAGCGCCCCGCCGCCCTGCACCTCGGCGTGGCCGATGGTCTCGACGCGCAGCCGGCCGGACGCGTCCACCTTGTTGTGGATCACCACCGGCCCGCTGTCCCCGGTGCCCAGCAGGTCGTCCCAGCTGCTGTAGAACGCGAAGTAGTTGTTGGCGACCAGGCCGAGCGCGGCGAGGACGGCCAACTGGGTGACGAGCAGGGCACCGATCCGGCCGAGGACGGCCTTCCAGCTCCGCTTCGACAGTCTCGGCCACAGCCAGATCGTCCCGACCATCGCCGCGACGGCGATCAGAACGGTCAGTGCCAGCACCTTGTGGCTCGTCAGACCCATGTCGTATTTGCTCCCACGCCTCGTACTCCCCCGCCCCCGAGGGAAGGACACCCGGGAGGGCCGCCCCGGTTCCCCCGTCCGCAGTGGGGCACCGTCGCCGAGGCGCGACCACCCAGCCTAGCCGCTCCGGGGCACCCACCGCCCCCGCCGACCAGCGGTGACGCCATCGGCCTTGAGGAGGAGAAGCGGGCCGCCGGGGTGTGCTTCGGGCCCCGGTCCGCCGCGTTCCGCGGTTGCGCGGGCTGTTGCGGCGGAGCGGGTGACGGAGGCGGCGTCAGTTGACGCGGGTCCACAGGTCGAGGCCCGCGGTGAGTTCGCGCATGCAGCGGGCACCGAGTTCGCGCGGCGAACCGGGGCCGGTGGCCGGGGCGCCGGAGCGTGCCCACTGCTCCAGTGCGACCCGGATCGCGGCGGTGGCGGCGGCAGCGGCGAGCCGGATCTCCAGTACGTCGGTGCCGGGCGGGCAGCGGTCGGTGATCGCGGCCCGCAGCCGCTCCTCGGAGTCGGCGTGCACCCGCTGCCAGACCGTGGCCAGCCGGGGGTCGCGCAGCAGGTCGCGGGTCCAGCGCAGGGCCTCGACGGCGGGCGCGTCGGACGGGTTCAGGGACTCCGCCGCCGAACGCTCCAGCGCCTCCCGGACCGGCAGGTCGGACGCGCTCTCCGTGAACAGCCGCACCCAGCGTTCGCCGCCGGCCGCGAGCAGCGGGGCGACGGCGTCCTGAACGTCCTGATCACCGGCGGCGGCTCGGGCATCGGCCGGGCCACCGTGCACCGGATCCTCGCCGAGGGCGGCCGGGTCGTCGCCCACCCACATGTGACGCCGACGGGCTCCGGGCCCCGGTCGTACTGCCCTGCGGGTAGTACGACCGGGGCCTCGCCGCTGTCGGGGCGTCATCGGGGGCCGGGGGTCACCCCCGCCACTCCACTGCGAACGCCCGGGCCGGGTTGGCGGTGAGGATGCCGTGCGGGACCTCGGGGCCGAACGCGCGGGCCAGCCGGGGCGCGAGGGCGGTGAGGAGGTGCGTGGGCCCGGGAGCGGAACGGGCGGTACGGGTGGTGGTGTCGCCGCCGAGGAGCAGTTGGCCGCCGTGTCCCGCCTCGACCAGGGCCGCCACCGTGTCGAAGAGGTGGTGGTCGGTCGCGTGGTTGGCCCGCGAGGGGCCGTCCAGGGCCACGAAGGCGCCACGCGCGGCGAGTTCGCGGTGCAGCCGGAGGTCAGGGAACCGGTTGAGGTGCCCGAGGACCACCCGCTCGGGCGGGACGCCGTGCCGTTCGCAGAGCAGGTCGAGGACATCGGGTGCGGCGGTGCCGAGTTCGTGGTGCACGGCGATCGGCGCGCCGGTGGCGTGGTGCGCCTCGGCGGCCGCCGCCATCACCCGGCGGGTGTGCGGGTCGAGGCCGTGGTAGTCGCCCGCCACCTTGATCAGTCCGGCGCGGACGCCCTCGGGGGCGCCCCGCAGTCCGGTGGTGAGCTCGGCGGTGAAGAAGCCGGCCAGGCCCTCGTAGCGCCGGTCGAGCTCCGCCGGATCGTAGTGGACCGCCTGGTGGAGCCCGGTGGCCGCGACCAGGTGGACCCCGGTCGCCCGGGAGAGTCCGGGCAGCGCGTCGGCCCGTCGCCACATCCCGGCCGGCGTCCACTGGACGAAGGCCCGGCCGCCGGCGGCCGCGAAGCCCCGCAGCACCGCCTCGGCGGCGGCGGGGTCGTCCAGCTCCTCCCCCGGGAGCCTGGGGCTGCGGAGGAAGAGGTGGTCGTGGGCGTCGCAGACGCCGAGTTCGGCCGGATCGAGGTCGCCGAGGACGGTGCGGACGCTGTGACTGGGGCGGCTGGGGGCGTTCATTCCGCCGCTCCCCCGGTCCCGGGCGCCTCCGGGGTGGCGGCCGCTTCCGCCTCGGCCTCGGTGAAGACGGCGGCGGCGACGCGCAGTCCGGCCAGCGCCTTGGGCACGCCGACATAGGGCGCGAGGTGGACCAGGACCTCGGTGACCTCCGTCCTGCTCAGGCCGATCCGCAGGCTGTTGCGCACATGGTCGGCGAGTTGCGGCTCCACGCCGCCGAGCGCGGTGAGCGCCGCCAGATTGGCCACCTGGCGGTCCCGCAGGGCGAGTCCGGGCCGCTGGTAGGTGCCGCCGAAGAGCGCGGTGACGATCCAGTCCGCGAAGCCCGGCGCGAGCTCGTCGAGCGGACCGAGCGTGCCGGACCGGGTCCGCTCGCCCGCCAGTTCGGCGAGCAGGGCGTGACCGGCGGCCCGGTCGAACGGGGAGGGCACCAGGCCCGCGTCGAGGGAGCGGTCGGCGGGCGGAGTCGGGGTGGTGGCTGCCGGATTCACGGGGTGGGACGGTCCTTTCACCAGTGGCGGCCGACGGGCAGCCGGTCGAGTTCGGGGCTGGAGAGGTGGTGCACGCGGTACCGGGTGCCGGGCGCCCCGGCCGGGGCGTCGGCGCGCCACAGGGCGATCCGCAGCAGTTCCCAGCGGGCGGGGTCGAGGGCGACGGCGGCGGTGTGCAGGTCGGGGTGGTCGGGCAGTTCGGCCAGGGCCCGTTCGACGGCCTCGGCCGGGTCAGCGCCCTCCGGCAGCCGTTCCGTCAGCCTGGTGGCGGCGACGGGACCGGGTACGACGACCGGACCGGTTGCGGCCGGACCGGCAGCGGCCTGACCGGCAACGGCCGAGCCGTCGGCCGCCGGACCCCGGCGGAGGCCGGCGCCGATCCAGTGCCGGACGGCGGGGCGGCCGAAGTCCGCGCAGAGGGTGCGGAATCCGGGGCCGAGGAGGAAGGCGTTCAGGCCCTCGGTGGTGCGCCAGAGGTAGAACGGCGCGTACTGGTTGACGGGCGAACCGTCGCGGCCGCGTTCGCGCACCAGGTACGCCTTGAGGCCGAGGCCGGGCCAACTGTCCAGCAGTGGGCCCTTGGTAGCGATCCGCCGGTGGACGGTGCTCATGTCGTAGTCGGCGGGCAGGGTGATCTCGTACTGCATCGCGTGCACGGCGGACTCCGGGTGGGGCGACGGGGGATGTGCTGCCGCTCAGTCGCGGCGGTGGGCGGCGAACAGGGCGAGGGCACCGCGGGCGGCCTGCTCGAACGGTTCGGCACTGTCGGCGGCGCGGGCGAGCACATAGCCGCCCTGCACCACGGCGACCACGGCGGCGGCGAGGTCGGCGGGCTCGGCCCCGGGCCGCAGTTCGCCGTTCGCCTGCCCTTCGGCGATCACGGCGGCGAGCCGCCCGCGCAGCCAGTCGAAGGTCTCCTCGACGGGCGCGCGCAGCCGGGGGTCGGCGACCACGTCCGGATCCTGGGCCATCCGGCCGATCCGGCATCCGCGCAGCGCGTCGCGCTCACGCCCCAGATAGGCGGCGACCCGCTCGTAGGCGGTCCCGGGACCGGCGAGGTCGGCCTCCGCGACGGCCCGCATCTGCTCGGCGCTGCGGCGCAGGGCCGCGGCGGCGAGGTCGGACTTGCCGTCGAAGTGGTGGTACATGCTGCCCTGGCCGACGCCCGCCCGCTGCTGGATGGCCTTGGGGCTGGTGCCGACGTAGCCGCGCTCCCAGAGGAGTTCCTGAGTGGTTTCGATGAGGCGGTCCTGGGTTGCCATGGCCGTCACTGTACCTACTGGTACAGCTGACTGTACATACCAGTAGGTACAGAACCTCGAAGCCTGCCCGAGCGCCCGAATGCCCGAAGGCTCGAACGCCCGCGGACCGCGGACCGTGGACCGTGGGCCGCCCCCCGGCGGTCCACGGCCCTGCGTGATCGTCGTCCCCAGGAACACCCCGCGGCACTCACCGGCGGACCGTGGCGCTCATCACCTCGCACGGCCACCGTCGATCACGGTGCGTCACCGACGGCGGAGCGGCGGCCCGTCGAGGCCGATCACGGCCGCCGGGAGGGCAGGTCGCGCCGGACCACCGGCGCGACCTCGCCCGCGAACAGCTCCAGCTGCTCGCGCTGGGCGCCCTCGGTGAGCAGGTCCACACCGATGCCCACCACCTCGTTGCCGAAGGCCTCGTGATAGCGGTGGATCTTCTCGATCACCTGCTCCACACTGCCGACCAGCAGGGAGCCGCGCTCCACGGCGTCCTCCAGCGAGGTGAACGTCGAGCCGTTGCGCCGGCCCGCCGCCCACCTCGCCATCGCCTCCCAGTACGGGCGGAAGCCGGCGAACGCGTCCTGCGAACGCCGGGCGACGAACAGTCCGCCGAAGCCGGTGCCGACCCGGGCGTCCTTCGGGTCGTGGCCGTAGTGCTCCCAGCGCTCGCGGTAGTGGTCCACCAGTGCCTTGTACTGCTCCATCGGGTGCGAGGTGTTGGCCGAGAACAGCGGATCGCCGTAACGGGCGGCCAGGTCGGTGGAGAGCGTGCTGGTCGCGCTGCCGTGCCAGACCGGGATCGGCTCCTGATAGGGCCGGGGCCAGGTGGTGACCGCGTGCAACGGCGGCCGGGTGCCGCCCTCCCAGGTCACCTTCTCCTCCCGCCAGAGCCGGCGCAGCAGGCCGTAGTTCTCGGCGAGCGCCTCCCACTGCCGGTCCTCCGCCAGGCCGAACTGCTCGAACAGGCGCGGGTCGTTGCCCTTGCCGATGATCAACTCGACGCGCCCGCCCGAGATCTGGTCGACGAGGGCGTACTCCTCCGCGGCCCGGACCGGATCCACGACGGACAGCACGGTCACGGTGGTGAACAGCCGGATCGCCGAGGTGCGGGCGGCGACCGCGCTCAGCAGCACGGCCGGAGCCGGGGACAGGAACGGCTCGCCGTGCCGCTCTCCCACTCCGTAGCCGTCGAAGCCGAGACGTTCGGCGGTGACGGCCTGATCGATGATGTTGTGCACCTTCTCGTGCGGAGTGCGCCGCACACCCGTGACGGGATCGGGCACGTTGGAGGCGAGGGACGAGACGATGAACCGCACGGCGGTCTCCTTGGGGGGCGCTCGGTGGGCGGACGGCCGGCGCGGCGGCCCGGCGGAGCGCCCCACGGTCGGCCGCTCGCGCAGGGGCAGCACCGAAGGGTCGGATCGCGCGGGGCCGGTCGGGAGTTCAGGAACCGGCGTTCAGCACGCGGCGCTGCGGGGGCGACAACAGCGCAGGTCGACGGCACGGACGCACATCGCTCCGGCCCCCTCCGCTCGCACGCGCACGATCCACGATCTTCCGCGAGCATAGGCATCGGCCCGCACTCCGGGCAAGGGCCGCCCCCGCCAACCCGGGTGCGGCTCCCGACGACCGCGGCACGCCCCTCGGCCCGTCGACCCCGACCTGGCAGGATGTCTGCCATGAGCTACCTCGCCGCGGAAGACCGCTATGCCTCGATGACCTACCGCCGGGCCGGCCGCAGCGGCGTGCTGCTCCCGGCCGTCTCACTCGGCCTGTGGCACAACTTCGGCGACACCCAGCCGCTGGACGTCCAGCAGGCGGTGCTGCGCCGGGCCTTCGACCGGGGCATCACCCACTTCGACCTGGCCAACAACTACGGTCCGCCGTACGGCAGTGCCGAGCGCAACTTCGGCCACCTGTTCGCGCAGGACTTCCGCCCGTACCGGGACCAGCTGTTCATCGCCTCCAAGGCCGGCTACGACATGTGGCCCGGCCCGTACGGCGACGGCGGCAGCCGCAAGTACCTGCTGGCCAGCCTGGACCAGTCGCTGGGCCGGATGGGCCTCGACTACGTGGACGTGTTCTACTCGCACCGCTACGACGCGAACACCCCGCTCGAGGAGACCATGGGTGCGCTGGACTCGGCCGTCCGGTCCGGCAAGGCACTGTACGCGGGCATCTCCAACTACCCGGCGGAGCAGCACCGGGAGGCCGTGGCGATCCTGCGCGAGCTGGGCACGCCGGTGCTGATGAACCAGTGCTCGTACTCGATCCTCAACCGCTACGTCGAGGACGAGGGCGTGCTGGACGCCGTCGCCGACACCCGTACCAGCCTGATCGCCTACTCGCCGCTCGCCCAGGGCCTGCTGACGGACCGCTACCTCACCGGCGACGTGCCGAGCGGGTCACGGATGTCGGTGGGCAAGTTCCTCCGCGAGGAGGCGCTCACCGGGGCCAAGCTGGACCAGCTGCGGGCGCTGAACAAGGTGGCCGAGCGGCGCGGGCAGACCCTGGCGCAGCTGGCACTGAGCTGGGTCCTGCGGGACGAGCGGGTGGTGTCGGTGATCATCGGAGCCAGCAGCGTCCGGCAGCTGGACCAGAACATCGACGCGCTGGCGGGCGGTCCGCTGACGGACGAGGAGCTCGCGGAGATCGACGCGCTCAGCCGCTGAGGCGCGCCGAGCCACCGGGGCGCTCCCGGAGCGACACCGCGGTGCCCCGCCGGTCGATGCGTGACCGGCGGGGCACCGCGCTCGTTGGACCGCGTGTACGGGACCGTCCGTACGCGTCCTTCGAGATCTCGGGAGCCCGTCGTGCGGATGTACCTCCTCCGGGCCGTCGCCCGCTTCGCCCGGCAGCTGGCGCTGACCTCGCCGCTGCCGTTCCCCCTCCTTCCCGGTGCCCTACCGGCGTTGGACGCCCAGCGCCGGTAGCACCGTCTCGGCGACCCGGTGGGCCTCCTCCAGCAGCGGATTGCCGGAGAGGATGAAGGTGTCCACCCCGAGCGACTCGAACTCCTGGAGCCGCTCGACCACTTGGGCCGTCGATCCGACCACGGCGGTGCCCGGGCCGGGGCGGAACAGGCTCATTCCGGGCCACAGGTTGGGGTGGACCTCCAACTCCCGGGCCCGCGCCGGCACCTTGCCGCCGTGCTGCCGGAACTGCCGCTGCCAGCCGATGCCGTCCTCGCCGCGCGCCCCGCCCAGCCGGCGGGCGTAGGTGGCTTCGCTGGTCACGCCGAGCAGCCGGTCGGCGGCGGCCCAGGCCTCGTCCTCGGTGTCGCGGACGATCAGGTGCAGCCGCAGGCCGATCCGCAGGGTGCGTCCGTGCGCGGCGGCGCGCTCCCGGACCAGGTCGAGCTTCTCCTTGAGCTGCTGCGGCGGTTCGCCCCAGGTGAGGTAGACGTCCACGTGCTGGGCGGCCATCTCGATCCCGGCCGCCGAACTGCCGCCGAACCAGAGCGGGATGCCGCCCGGCTGGACCGGGGTGAGCTCGCGCAGGCTCGCCCCGGCGTTCCGGAGGTCGTAGAACTCCCCCTTGTGGTCGAAGACTTCGCCGGAGGTGAGCCGCTTGACGATCGACCAGTACTCGGCACTCAGGCGGTAGCGGTCGTCGTGCTCGACGTGCAGGCCGTACTCGCGCAGTTGCTCGGTGGAGCCGTTGACCACGTTGAAGCGCAGTCGTCCGCCGTGCAGGTGGTCGAAGCTGAGCGCCATCTTGGCCAGCAGGGTGGGCGAGATCAGCCCGGGGTGGACGGCGAGGAGCGGCTTGAACGCCGGGGTGGTGGCGGCGGCGAGTGCGTTGCCGAGGTCCCACACGTCGTGCAGGTCGGTCGCCAGCAGCGCGCCGGTGTAGCCCAACCGCTCGACACTGCCGGCGAGTTGCTGGAGGTAGCGGAGGTCGACCGGGCGGCGTCCGGCCGGCTCCCAGGGGTAGTGGCCCTCGCGCGGGATGATGTACCAGAGGAATTCGGAGGCCATCGGTCAGACCGCCCGGGTGTCGGCGGTGACGGCGGTGACGGCGGTGACGGCCGTGTCGGCGGCGGCGGCCGTCGGGTCCGTGGCCGCGGCGGCCACCGGGGCCTCCAGTGCGGGCAGATGGGCGTCGGCGACGAGCACCCGGCGGTCGACGAAGCCGACCCGGTGGAAGATGTCGGCCGCCTCCTGCTGCTCGGCGACGAACCCGGCGGTCGCCGGCTCCAGCCGCCACGGCAGCCCGGCCAGGGCGGTCCGCCAGTCCTCGGCGCTGCCGCCGAGGTCCGCCGCGGCGATCGCGGCCGCCTCCGAGAGGTGGGCGGCCACCCAGGCATCCGCGCGGCGCAGGGCGGTCACGATCGCCGCGACCACCTCGGGCCGGTCGACGGCGAAGCCGCGCCGGGTGAAGAACACCGAGCGGTCGGTGATGACCTCGCCGGTGCGGACCAGCTCGCGGAACCCGCCCTCGCGCCGGGCGGCCGCGAGTTCGGCGCCCTGGGCGATCCAGCCGGCGATCCCGCCCTCGCGCAGCCACCGCGCCTGGTCCTGCCCCGCCGCCGGGCGGACGGCCGTGACATCGGTCGCGTAGGAGAGGCCCTCCGCGTGCAGGGCCTTGGCGAGCAGGTGGGTCTGCCAGGAGCCGATGGCCAGGACGACGGTGCCGCCCTTCAGGTCCGCGACCGACCGCACCGGCCCGTCGGCGCTCACCAGCAGCGCGCCGTGGTCGGGCCGGGGCGCCGACACCGCCGCGTAGACCAGGTCGTGCCCGGCGGCCTGGGCGGTCACCGGCGGGGTGGAGCCCGTGCCGCCGAAGTCGATCACGCCCTCCGCCAGCAGCTCGCCGGTACGCGTCCCGTCGGTGTAGTGGTGGAACTCTCCGGTCTCCCCGAGCAGCGCCAACTCCTCGTCCAGATAGTCGAGTCGGGAGAGGTAGTAGAGGGACGGATTGCTGGCGTGGACGCCGAGGGTGATGGCCATGGGATCAACTCCTGTGGTGCGGGTGGGGCGAGGGGGTTCGGGAGAGGGGGGTCGGGAGAGGGGCGGTTGCCGAGGGGGCGCTCGGTGTCAGTGGACGCCGAGGTCGGCGAGCAGCCGGCGGCGCAGTTCGGCGAAGGCGGGGTCGGCCGGGTCGCGCGGGCGGGCGACGCCCACGTGCTGGTCGCGCACCAGCTTGCCGTCCCGGAGCACGGCGACCCGGTCCGCGAGCCGCACCGCCTCGTCCACGTCATGGGTGACCAGCAGCACGGCCGGCCGGTGACGGCGGACCAGATCGCCCACGAGGTCCTGCATGCGCAGCCGGGTGAGCGCGTCCAGGGCGGCGAACGGTTCGTCCAGCAGCAGCAGTTGGGGTGCCCGGACCAGAGCGCGGGCGAGTGCGGCGCGCTGCGCCTCGCCGCCGGAGAGGGTGACCGGCCAGGCGTCGGCGTGCCGGTCGAGGCCGACCTCGGCGAGCGCCTTCAGCCCGGTCTCCCGGGTGGCGGCACCGCGCGGCAGGCCGACGGTGACATTGGCGAGCACCCGCTTCGAGGGGACCAGCCGCGGTTCCTGGAAGACCACCGTCCGCACCGGCGGGACGAGGACCGTTCCGCCGTCGGCCCGGTCCAGCTCGCCGAGGATGCGCAGCAGGGTGGTCTTGCCGGTGCCGCTGGCGCCGAGCAGCGCGACGAACTCGCCCCGGGCGATGGAGAGATCGACTCCGTCGAGGACGGCCCGGGTGCCGAACACCCGGCGCAGGCCGCGCAGATGGACGGCCGGTTCGACCCGCGCGGAGCCGGAGTCGGGGGCCGGGGCGGCGGTGACGGCGGGGGCGACGGCGGGGGCGACGGCGGGGGTGGTGGTCATCGGGTGCCTCCCTGGGCGGCCCTGCGCCAGGGCATCAGGACCCGCTCCAGCAGGCGGACGATGCCGTCGGCGGTGAGTCCCAGGACCCCGTAGATCAGGATGCAGACGGCGAGGATGTCGGTACGGGAGTAGTTCTGCGCCTGGGCCATCAAGTAGCCGATGCCCTCGGTGGAGTTGATCTCCTCGGCGGCGATCAGGGCGATCACGCTGAGCGTCATGGAGAGCCGCAGGCCGGAGAGGAGGGCGGGCAGGGCGCCGGGCAGGACGACGGTGCGCACGATCGCCCAGCGCCCGAGGCCGAAGCTGCGCATGGCCTCGATCAGCTTGGGGTCGGTGTTGCGGACCCCGCCGGAGGTCGACACGTACATGGGGAAGCTGGTGGCGACACCGATCAGCGCGACCTTGGCGGTCTCGGTGATGCCGAACCAGACCATGAACAGCGGGACCAGGGCGAGGAAGGGGACGGTGCGCAGGACCTGGACCGCCGAGTCGAGGAGTTCCTCGCCGAGGCGGAAGAAGCCGGTCACGACGCCCAGCACCAGCCCGGTGCCGGCGCCGATCAGCAGGCCGAGGCCGGCCCGGGTGAGCGAGACGCCGAGGGCGTCGGTGAGTTGGCCGTTGCCCCACAGTTCGCCGACCGCCTCGGCGACCTGGGCGGGCGAGGCGAGCACGTCCTGGGTGAGCGCGCCGGTGGCGGAGGCGAGGGCCCAGCCCCCGAGGAGGGCCAGCGGGCCGAGGGCGCGCAGGGTCAGCGCGAGGGCGCGGGGGCGGGAGGTCCGGCGGCGGGTGCGCGGTTCGACCAGTCCGGCGGCGCGGGCGGCGGCGGTCTCCGGATCGGTGCTGCCGACACCCGACGCCTGGGTGGCGGTGGTCACTTGGCGCCACCGCCGAGCGTCCCGAGGTCGATCAGATAGGGCTTGACGTCGACCGGCTGCTTGGTGACCTTCTGCTCCGCGAAGAACGCGGCGACGGTGCCGAAGCGGGCGATGTCGGCCTCGCCGATGGCGTCGGCGGCGGCGCCCTGGCGGGTCACCTCGACGGCGACGTCCTTCTCGGCGGCGGTGACGGCGGTCGGCCCGGAGTCGGTGAAGACATTGAGGTACGCGGCCGGGTCGGCCTTCTCCTTGAGGCCGTTCTCGCGCAGATAGGTGTAGAAGGCCTTCACCACCTCTGGGTGCTTGTCGGCGAAGCCGTTGCGGACGGCCCAGACGGCGTAGTTGTCGGAGCCGACCTCCCTGCCGTTGACCAGGAAGTGCGCGCCCGAGTTGGCGATCGACGGGGTGGAGAAGGTGTTCCAGGTGGCCCAGGCGTCCACCTGCCCGGAGTTGAAGACGCCCGCCGTCTGGTCGGCGCGCAGATAGACCCGCTCGACCTTGTCCGCCGGGATGCCGTTCTTCTCCAGTGCCTTGAGCAGCAGGTACTCGCTGGTGCCGCCCTGGCTCACGGCGACCTTGTGGCCGACGAGGTCCTGCACGGTCTTGATGGGCGAGCCGTTCTTCACCAGGATGCCTTCGCCGACGCCGTCGGGGGCGGTCTGGGCGAACAGCTTGAAGCCGGGCTTCTGGGCGAGCGCGGCGACGGCGGAGGTGATCGAGCCCTGGGCGACGTCGAGCTGGTCGGCGGAGAGGGCCTGGGCGGCGGGGGCGAAGGGGCCGGCGCTGCCGGTCCAGGCGACCTTGGCGTGCACGGCCGCGAGGGCGCGGTCGAGCGAGCCGTCCTTCTTCCCCAGGGCGAGGAAGCCGTTGTTCCCGGGGTCGGGGAGCCGGAGCACCGCCTCGGCCTTGTCGGCCTTGCCCCCTCCGGCGGCGGTCGCTCCCCCGTCGGCGGAGGAGCCGCAGGCGGCCAGGAGGGTGGTGGCGAGCAGGACGGTGGCGGCGAGGACGGGGCGGGAGGGATTCACGGGGTCGGCTCCTAGGTCGGGGGGCGCGGGCGGAGAG